>JAHUZY010000345.1 GCA_019264505.1 Phenylobacterium sp.
TAGCGCTGCAGCGAGCCGTTATGCACCGCCTCGGTGAACCGCTGGGCGCTCCGGGCTGCGGCCTCGGTGACCTTGTCGAACATGGCCTTGGCGTCGGGCAGGCCCATGGCCAGCCAGACCCGCTCGGCCCCGCGATGGGCCGCTAGCAGCCGGGCCCCGCCCACCAGGGCCGCCACGCTCATGGCCAGCGGCAGGTTGAAGCCGTGCCAGAGCGACAGATACTTCTCGCCCGCCGTCCCGCCGGTGACCGCGGCCGACACCGCATTCACCAATGGTCCCGCCACCAGGGCCGGCGCCAGGCCGATGGCCACGGCCAGGATCACCAGCAGGGCCGAGGGCGCCCACATGCCGAACGGCGCGTCATGGGGCTTTGACGGATAGGACTCCCGCTTAGGGCCGAAATAGACCCCGATCACATAGCGGAACGAATAGGCGGCCGAGAACAGAATGCCGACCATGACGATGGCCGGGACCAGCCAGGTCAGGCCGAAGGCCTGGGCGCCGACCGCCTCCTCCAGCATCATCTCCTTGGAGATGAAGCCGTTCATCGGCGGGACGCCGGCCATGGCCGCGGCCGCCAGCACCGCCAGGGTCGCGGCGATGGGCATGAGGGTGAAGAGGCCCCCCAGCTTGCGCAGGTCCCGGGTGCCGGCCTCGTGGTCGACAATGCCGGCGTTCATGAACAGGGCGGCCTTGAAGGTCGCGTGATTGATGATGTGGAAGACGCCCGCCACCGCTGCGGCCGGCGTGCCGAGGCCAAACAGGAAGGTCAGCATGCCCAGATGGCTGATGGTCGAATAGGCCAGCAGCCCCTTCAGGTCGTCCTTGAACAGGGCGACGATGGCGGCGAACACCATGGTGAACAGGCCGACCCCGCCCACCAGGTAGAACCATGCCTCGGTGCCGGCCAGGGCTGGCCACAGGCGGGCCAGCAGGAAGACGCCGGCCTTCACCATGGTCGCCGAATGCAGATAGGCGCTGACCGGGGTCGGCGCAGCCATGGCGTGGGGCAGCCAGAAGTGGAACGGGAACTGGGCCGACTTGGTGAAGCAGCCACCCAGGATCAGCAGCAGGGCCGGCAGATACATGGGCGAGGCCTGGATCGCCTCGCCGCTCTGCAGGATGACGCTGAGATCATAGGAGCCGGCGATCTGCCCCAGGATCAGCAACCCCGCGATCAGCGACAGCCCGCCCAGGCCGGTGACGGTGAGCGCCATGCGCGCGCCCTGGCGGCCCTCAGGCAGGTGGCGCCAATAGCCGATCAGCAGGAAGGACGAGAGGCTGGTCAGTTCCCAGAAGATCAGTAGCAGCAGGATGTTGTCCGACAGGACAATGCCCACCATCGCCCCCTGGAACAGCAGCAGGAAGGCGAAAAACCGCCCCATGGGGTCGGCCTTGGCCAGGTAGAAGCGAGCATAGATGATGACCAGCAGGCCGATGCCCAGGATCATCCCGGCGAACATCAGCCCGAGCGCATCGAGGAAGAAGTTGAGGTTCAGACCCAGGGCCGGGAACCACTCCAGGCGCGCTGTGACCACCTGACCGGCCATGACCTGGGGCGCCAGACTCAGCAACAACCCAAGAGCGGTCGCGGTCACAAGCCCCGTCGCCAGGGCGCAGGCGTTGCGACCAAGCCGGATGGTGAGGGCCGGGGCGAGCGCGCCCAGGAACGGCAAAAAGGCGATCCACGCCAGGGTCAAATTGGCCCTCGAGTCGACGACGTCAAATGGGTGCGCGCCCATCAATAGCGACAGGCCGTCGCAGCCCCAATGACTTTCCCGTTATTGCACAGCTCACGGGCTGCGCAGGTCGTCCTTAGCGGCGGCGGAACTGCGGCCGCTGCTGACCGCCGCCCATCCGCGGACCTTCGGTCTTGTGACGATAGGTGATCCGACCCTTGTCCAGGTCGTAGGGGGTCATTTCAACGGTGACCCGGTCGCCCACCAGCGAGCGGATGCGGTTCCGCTTCATGCGGCCGGCGGTGTAGGCGAGAATGGTATGCTCATTGTCCAGCTGAACGCGGAACCGGCCCTCGGGCAGCAGCTCGGTGATCACGCCTTCGAACTCGATGAACTCTTCCTTGGACATACGTATCGTCTCCTGCTGGCCGCCGACGCCCGGCGAGCCGGCCTCATGGCCGGGCCCTTCCGCGAGGAGGGCGGTCCCCGCCAGACGGCGGCAGGACGGTCCAGACGCGCCAAAGGCCCCGCTCTGCGCCAGCGAACCGGCGCATGGAGGAAGCTTGAGAGGCGGGCGTTTTAGCGAACCGCGCTGAAACGGACTTAGGTCGAGCGTCGCGCGACGAAATGTCGAGGCCCCTTAGGTAGGCCCTGAGGCGACAAAAGTCCAGCCACCGCCGTTCCCCGGTCATCCCCTCCCCCAGCGCGCCCATAATCAGCTAAGGAGCCCCATGGACCTCAGATACGACGTGGTGATCGCCGGCGCCGGCGCCGCCGGCATGATGTGCGCCGCCCAGGCCGCCCAGCGGGGCCGCAAGGTGCTGGTCATCGACCACGCCAAGGCGCCGGGCGAGAAGATCCGCATCTCCGGCGGCGGCCGCTGCAACTTCACTAACATCAACACCACGCCGAACAACTTCCTGTCGGAGAACCCGCGCTTCTGCATCTCGGCCCTGCGCCGCTACCGGCCCAAGGACTTCATCGCCCTGGTGGACAGCTATGGGATCGCCCACCACGAAAAGACCCTGGGCCAGCTGTTCTGCGACGGCTCGGCCCGCCAGATCATCGACCTGCTGCTGGCCGAGATGGCCAAGGGCGGCGCCGAGCTGCGCCTTGCGACCTCCATCCAGGCCATCAGCCACAACGACACAGGCTTCACCCTCCAGACCTCGGCCGGCGAAGTTTCCTGCGCGCGTCTGGTGATCGCCACCGGCGGCAAGTCGATCCCCAAGATGGGCGCCTCAGGCTTCGGCTATGACGTGGCCCGCCAGTTTGGCCTTCGGGTCACCGAGACGAGGCCGGCCCTGGTGCCCCTGACCTTCGACGTCTCCCTGCTGGAGCGCACCGCCCCCCTGGCC
>JAHUZY010000396.1 GCA_019264505.1 Phenylobacterium sp.
GCGCAGGGCCAGCCGCCCGTGACGTGGTCACCGGATCAGGGACGGGCGGGGTGGGGTGCGGCGTGTCGACCACTGGCTCTCTCGTGCGGCTAACGCCAGTTTAAGGATATCCGTGGGATCAATGGAACCAAAGGTGGGGTCGGCGGCAGATTCGCTGGCCGACAAGAGCATCGTCGGGATGACCATGGCCAAGAAGGTCCTCATCGTCGAGGATAACGAGCTGAACATGAAGCTGTTTCATGATCTGCTCGATGCGCAAGGGTATGAGACCCTGCAGACCCGCGAAGGCCTGCAAGCCCTCTCATTGGCCCGTGAGCACCGTCCCGACCTCATTCTCATGGACATCCAGCTGCCGGAGATTTCCGGGCTGGAGGTCACCAAGTGGCTTAAGGAAGACGACGAGCTGGCGCACATTCCCGTCGTCGCCGTCACCGCCTTCGCCATGAAGGGCGATGAGGAACGTATCCGCGAAGGCGGCTGCGAGGCCTACATCTCCAAACCGATTTCGGTGTCGCACTTCCTCGACACGATCCGCCGACTCCTGGGGTAGGCCGCCATGTCCGCACGCATCCTGGTCGTGGACGATATCGAGGCCAATGTCCGGCTGCTCGAAGCCAAGCTGAGCGCCGAGTACTACGAGGTGCTGACGGCCTATGACGGCCCCACGGCGCTGGCCATGGCTGCGGCCGAACAGCCCGACATCGTCCTGCTGGACGTGATGATGCCCGGCATGGACGGCTTCCAGGTCTGTCGCCGGCTGAAGGATGACCCCGAGACCCGCCATGTGCCGGTGGTGCTGGTCACCGCCCTGGACGGCCGCGCCGACCGGATCGCCGGCCTTGAGGCCGGGGCTGACGAATTCCTGACCAAGCCCATCGACGACGTCATGCTGTTTGCCCGGGTGCGCAGCCTGACCCGCCTGAAGACCGTCATCGACGAGCTGCGGGTGCGCGAGGCTTCGGGCCGCCGCATCGGCGTCATCGCCGGCGCAGGCTCCCGCCTGGGCGGCACAGGGGGCCGGGTGCTGATCGTCGATGATCATGAGCGCCAGGCCCAGCGGGTCGCCGCCGAGCTCTCCATCGAACACCGCCCGGTCATCGAGTCGGAGCCGGAAAAGGCCCTGCTGACGGCCCGCGGCCCTGTGGACCTGGTGATCGTCAACGTCACCGCCCGCAGCTTCGATGGCCTGCGCTTCTGCGCCCAGCTGCGCTCGGACGAGGCCACCCGCCACCTGCCCATCCTGGCCATAGTCGATTTTGACGAGCGGCCGCGGCTGATGAAGGCCCTGGACATCGGGGTCAACGACCTGCTGTCCAAGCCCATCGACCCCCAGGAGCTGTCGGCCCGGGCGCGCACCCAGATCCGCCGCAAGCGCTACACCGACTATCTGCGGGACAATCTCGACCATTCCCTGGAGCTGGCGGTCACCGACCAGCTCACCGGCCTTCACAACCGCCGGTACATGACCGGCCAGCTCGAAGCCCTGGTCAAGCGCGCCGCCCATGGGGGCGAGCCGGTGGCGGCCCTGCTGATCGACATCGACCACTTCAAGAAGATCAATGACGGCTACGGCCACGATGTGGGCGACGAGGTGCTGCGGGAATTCGCCGTGCGCCTGGCCTCAAATGTCCGGGCCGTGGACCTGCCTTGCCGCTATGGCGGCGAGGAGTTCGTGGTGGTCATGCCCGGCACCCGCATCGAGGACGCCGAACGCATCGCCGAGCGTATCCGTCTGCACGTGGCCGGCTCGCCCTTTCGGGTGGCCCACGGGACCGAGCTGCTGACCGCCACCATCTCCATCGGCGTGGCCGCCACCCTGGGTCCCGACGACACCCCTGACACCCTGCTCAAGCGCGCCGACGAGGGCCTCTATGAGGCCAAGTCCTCAGGCCGCAACAAGGTCATATCCCGGGCGGCTTAAAGGACCCGGGGTCTAAACGAGAACGAACCTAGGGACGAAACGCAAAACGCCCGGCTGATCCAGCCGGGCGTTTCCTTGTTCGCGTGTGCGAAGGCGATCCTACTTGATCTTGCCTTCGCGGAATTCCACGTGCTTGCGCACGACGGGGTCGTACTTCTTCATGACCAGCTTGTCGGTCTTGGTGCGGGCGTTCTTCTTGGTCACGTAGAAAAAGCCGGTGTCCGCCGAGGAGTTCAGGCGGATTTTGATGGAAGCTGGCTTCGCCATGGTCGGTCCTCGCGGGGCCGGGCAAGCGCGCTTACCCCGGCAGTCATTTCGAATGAGCCGCGGACAATACGAATCCGCAGACCAAAGTCAATGCGGGAGGGCGTCGTTTGACCTCAGCCCCGAACCGCGGTCAGACGGCCCGTCTGATAGTCCAGCAAGGCCTGGCGGATCTCGTCCACGGTGTTCATCACGAACGGGCCGTGGGCGACGACGGGTTCGTCGATGACGGGGGCGGCGTAGAAGAGGGCGCGGACGGGTGTCCTGGCGCTCACCGGCAGGACGTCATCGGCCTCGGCGGCATGGGCCCAGGCGTGCTGGTCAGCCTTCACGGCGTCCGAACCTGCCCCAACCTGCGCCTCGCCCTCCAGGACCAGCAGGAAGCCCCGCCAGCCGGCCTTGAGGGGCAGGGCCAGCGTCGCGCCCGCCTCCAGGCGAAGATCCATCAGGGCCAGCGGCCAGAGGCTGCCGTGGGCACGCGTCTGCCCGCCCAGCTCGCCGGCATAGAGCCTGGCCTCATAGCCCTCGCCGATGACTAGCGCGGCGTCGCTCGCCCGCTGGTCGCCATATCGGGCCGGCGTCATCTTCTTGGCCGCCGGCAGGTTCAGCCACAGCTGCAGGGAATGGACGCCCCGCGGCCCGGGCATCTCCGAATGCATCACCCCGCCGCCGGCGGTCATGAACTGGACGTCGCCGGCCTCCAGCTCGCCATGGGCGCCGGTGTGGTCCTCATGGATCATCTGGCCTTCGAGGATGAAGGTCACCGTCTCCATCCCCCGGTGCGGGTGGGTGGGGAAGCCGGCCGGCGGGGCGAACCAGTCCTCGGCCAGGAACAGGAAGGGGCTGTAGGGCCCGTGTTCCTACGGGGCGATGATCAGGCGGTTCTGGTGGCGGGGACCCAGCACATTGCGGGGGCCGGCGGTCTCGATGCGGTCGATCGCAAGCGCCATCGGCTCAGCCGTTCATCTTCGCGATCCAGGCGGCGAACTTGTCGCCCCAGCCCTCGATGAAGGCCTGGAACTTGGGATCGGAAAAGCCGCCGTCTGCCGTGTAATGGTCGTCCTTGTGGTTGAAATAGATCTGCGGCATGCCCATCACCGCCACATTGATGGCGGTCAGCACGTTGCGCAGGTCCACCTGGGCGGCCGCCGTGCCTACTGCGCCGGGCGTTGCGCCAGCGATGGCGGCGGGCTTGCCCGACCACACGCCCTGGCCCGGGGGACGCGAGGCCCAGTCGATGGCGTTCTTCAGCACGCCGGGCATGGAGCGGTTGTATTCCGGGGTCACGAACAGGACGGCGTCGGCGGCCTTGATGGCGTCCTTGAAGGCGATGACCGCAGCCGGCGGATCGGCCTCGTGGTCCTGGTTGTAGAGCGGCACATTGGCATAATCGACGATCTGCAGGTCGAGCTTTCCGGCGACGGTCTTGGCGATGGCCTGGGCCAGACGCCGGTTCACGGACTGGGCGCGAAGACTGCCGATGATGACGGCGACCTTGGGTCGATCGGACATGCGGACTCCTGGATGGTTTCTAGAGGTGGCCGAGCTTATGGCCCTTCACCCCGAAACGCATATAGGGGGACGGACGCTCCGGATCATCCAGCCGAAGCACCGCTTCCTTGATCATGGTCCGCGTGACCATGGGCAGCTCAAGGCCCAGCGCATCGTCGAAATCGACCCAGGCGATCTCCTCCAGCTCCCCGCAGTCGGGCTGGCGATCCAGGCTGATCAGCCGCTCGGCGTCGGCCATCAGGAACCAGGTGTCGAACCGTTTGGCCAGCATGGGCGGAGTCACCGCCCGGGCGATGATCTCCATGGCCTCCAGATCGGCCATGGCCCCTTGCGCCAGAAACTCCCGCCAGGGACCGACGCCGGGCCTCGGCGGGGCCTTCTTGGCCAGCAGGAGCCCCGCCTCCTCGAAGGTCTCGCGGATGGCCGCCATGGCCAGCGCCCGGCCGCGGCCAGGCTTGATGTGCCGGTCGAACTTGGCCGCCACCTCGGGCCGCAGGTCGGTGGCGTGGGGGGCGCGGAAGTCGGCCCGGTCGATCCGCCCGCCGGGAAACACCCACAGATTGGGCATGAAGTCATGGCCGCTGTTGCGCTTGCCCATCAGGACCCGCGGCTTGGCGGCGTCCCGGCGGACCAGGATAATGGTCGCCGCATCCCGCGGCTTCACGGCTCGGGCGCCTTCGGGGCGCATCCGGCCGCCCTCGGGGCGGCGGGGAATCTCTGCGTCAGTCATGAAACAACTGTATGACCGCTCGGGGACGCAGAGGAAGCATGACGTTAGGGCAGGCTTTGCCCGCTATCCTCGCTAAACAGGGGTCTCAGCTAAGTGCGCTTCACAGCGCGCGCGAGCCGGAGCTCGATGGCCCGGGCGAGCTTGTCGCGAACCTGCGTGAACAGCCCTGCTGGCAACAGCCCATAGGCGACAGAGGAGGCGTCGCCCGGATTTCGGGGACGAAGGTCTGGGCCAGGCCAGATGAAGCGGTTCGCTTCTGTGACGATGATCCAAGAGGGTTGATCGTCCAGGCCAAGCCGGGCCTTGGTCGCCGCTGGAATTTCGACCGCGAGCTCGGGAACTCCGGGGGGCGTGTGGGTCACGGGGAGGACGATGACGACGGTGTCGCCTTGATCGTCCTCGGTGGTCATCACAATAGCGCAGGGACGGTCCTTCTCACCTTCCTCCTGACCGCGGTCCGCCTGTTCACGCCAAAGGAACGAATAGCGGACGACGAGCCCGGGCTCGGGTTTCGGGAAGGCCACGCCGGGCTATTTCAGTTCGTGATCGAATGCGGCTGAGCCGGCGGCGGGCTGGGTGGCCCTGATGGCCTGGAGATCGGCGTCGGTAAAGTCGTCGAGACTGAGAACCTCGCGGTCCCGGCGCTTGAGCCGATGATACTCATCGGCTGAAATCACGACGGTGCGGTCCCGCCCGTTGCGGGTGACCGTGACAGGCTGCTGCAAAGCAATGTCCTGATAATGCCCCGGGTTCTTTTGAAACTCCGTCGCGCTGATCCGAACCATATCCACAACCTCCGTACATACGTAACTTACGCAAAATACGTAGACTTGGCAAGATGGATCGAATGAGCCCGCTCGATCCTCACCGCCCGCAGGGAAACCTGAGCGGTCACGACGCCGAGGCAGGGCCTCGGCAGACGAGTTGAAGATCCGCGTCAGGCTCTTGGTAGTGGAGTAGCCCCCATTGGGGAAAATCGATCATGACGCCACGGCCTAGATATGCCCATGCGCTTTCAGGGTGCTCATCGGTGTAGACCCCGTCGTCGATCGAGCCGACGACGCGCCCCATTCGGTCATCGCCAAGGGCTACGGTGTCGCTAACCATCATTGGTTCGCCATCAATGTAATGCACCGAACTGATCCTCCGCAGAGCGGTGACCTTAGGCGGGAGGTGGATCCCTCGCTACTTGGACGGCCGGCAGCGTCCGCATTCTGCCAATATCCCGAGGGCAGCTCCTGGCGCCAAGCCGCGCCCTTGGCCGCGTCAGCTCGGGCCATCAGCCCGGGAGCGAGCCCTAGCTCAACCGCGTTTGCGCTGGCGACAAGCCTCCAACATGTCAGCCTTACTTAGAAGGCCGTCCATCCATAGCCTTGCGTCATCAGTGACACGCTCGAGGTCTCTCTCCGCGTCTACCAAGCGGTCAAGCTTAATGTAACAGTGAGCTCGATATAGATAAGACGCTTCCACATAGTAATAGTTCTGGAGGCTGTCAGACAGCTCTATACATCTGGATAGTGCGTCCACCGCGTCGCCAAAATCTCCCACATCCATAAGCACCCGGGATAAATTGAAATGGTACGCAGGCTCACCCGGATCGATCTCGACGGCCCTCTTCATTGCTGAGAGAGCATCGGTGTGCCTTCTTGCCATCCCGTGGGCATAGGCCAACCTGTTCCATGATCGACCTGTGGCTGGAAAGCGAGCCACTAAGTCCTTGGCCAGACCGAGAGCGAGTTCGGGTTGTCGCCCTGCTAGGTCGTTAACTCTCGCGTCCTGCTCATCATCATACTCTTCCATCTCGCCTCCATCCGCAGTGGGCTTACGCCGCGCGAGCTTAAGCCTGGGTGCGCCCACCAGCATGGGTCCATATCGGCGCTCGCAGCCAGTGCCCCAACAGCCCATCAGTCAAGAGAGACCCAACTCAATGGGAACTGGGTAGCCCTCGCCACCACACGGCGGATGTCCGGATACCCGCCCAGAGGCAAGGTCTGCTCCTGGCGCCTAGCGAAGCCGACATCAGCTTGGCGATGAGAGCGCAATCGCCCCCTAGCGCCGCCGGTGCTTGCCACCCTGGCGGGGCAGGGGTGGGCGGCCGGCCTTGCGGCGGATGCCGAGGCGCGGGCGCGGGGCGGTGGGGTCGGGGGCGGCGGGCTCGCTCAGCATCTCGAACAGCAGGCCGCCGGTGATCGGCGTGGCTTCTCGCAGCCGCACCTCGACGCTCATGCCGAGCGGCCAGCGGGCGCCGGAGCGCTCGCCAATCAGGGCGTGCATCTTCTCATCGTGGATGAAGAACTCATCCCCCAGATTGGAGATCGGGATCAGGCCGTCGGCGCCGGTGTCGGCCAGGCGGATGAACAGGCCAAAGCGGGTCACCCCGGTGATGCGGCCGAGGAAGGTCGCGCCCACCTTGTCGGCCAGGAAGGCCGCCACATAGCGGTCTGTGGCGTCGCGCTCGGCGGCCATGGCGCGGCGCTCGGCATGGGTGATCTCCTCGGCCGTGGCCTTCATGTGGGAGATGTCCCAGTCGCTGAGACCGTCGGGGCCGCCGGGCAGGTTGAGGCCGAGCGCGCTGATCAGGCCCCGGTGGACGATGAGGTCGGCGTACCTGCGAATAGGCGAGGTAAAGTGCGCATAACGGGCCAGATTCAGGCCGAAATGGCCGATATTGTCGGTGGAATAATGGGCCTGCATCTGGGTGCGCAGGACCACCTCATTGACGATCTCGGCGTGCGGTCCCTCTCGGGTGAGGTCCAGCAGGCGGTTGAAGCGGTCGGTGCGGACGGCCTCGCCCTTGGACCAGTTTACCGAGATCGAGCCCAGGAACTCGGCCAGGGAGTCCAGCTTCTCCGGGCTCGGCGCATCGTGGATGCGGTAGATCAGCGGCGTCCGCTTGGCCTCCAAGGTCTCGGCCGCGCAGACATTGGCCTGGATCATCATCTCCTCGATCAGCTTGTGCGCTTCGAGGGAGGGGCGCGGCGTGATCGAATCGATCTTCCCGTCGTCGCCGATGACGATCCGGCGCTCCGAGCTTTCGATGGCGAGCGGAGAGCGGGCCTCGCGGCCCTTCTTCAGGGTCAGGTAGGCGGCCCAGAGGGGCTTGAGGATGGGGTCGAGCAGGGGGCCGGCCTTGTCGTCGGGGCGGCCGTCGATGGCGTCCTGGGCCTGTTCGTAGGCGAGCTTGGCGGCCGAGCGCATCAGGCCGCGGACGAACTTGTGGCTGCGCTTGCGCCCCTGGCGGTCGAAGACCATGCGCACGGCCATGCAGGCCCGGGTCTCGCCCTCGCGCAGGGAGCAGAGGCCGTTGGAGAGCCGCTCGGGCAGCATCGGCTCCACCCGGTCGGGGAAGTAGACGCTGTTGGCCTTGTCCCGGGCCTCGCGGTCCAGGGCGCCGGCCGGGCGCACATAGGCGGCCACGTCGGCGATGGCGACCCAGACGATCCAGCCGCCCTCATTGGCCGGGTCCTCGTCGGCCTGAGCATAGACGGCGTCGTCGTGATCGCGGGCGTCGGCCGGGTCGATGGTGATCAGCGGCAGGTCGCGCAGATCCTCCCGGCCGGCCAGGGTCGGGGGCTGGGCGGCCTCGGCCTCAGCGACAGCCTCGTCGGAAAAGCCCGTGGGAATGCCGTGGCTATGAATGGCGATGAGGCTGGCGGCCCGGGGTTCGTCCTCGCGGCCGACCACCTCCAGCACCTTGCCGCGCTTGGGGCCGTGGTGACGCTCTGCCGTCCCCACCTGGGCCAGGACCAGGTCGCCGTCCTTGAGCTGGCCGTCATCGAAGACGATCAGGCTTTCCTTGGACTTGCGGTCCACCGGCTCGATGCGGACCTCGCGGCGGTGCTTGCGCACCACGCCCAGCACCCGGTGGGCGCTCTGGCCCAGACGCTTGATCAGCCGGGCCTCGGTCTCGCCGCTCTCCAGGGTGACGAAGCGAACCAGCAGCCGGTCGCCAAGGCCCGGCGCCCCGGCCACTTCCTCGGCCTTGTCCGGCGCGAGGTGAACGAGCGGCGTGTCCTCCGCCCCCTTGGTCAGCCGCACCAGCAGGTCGCCATCGGTGTCGCGCTCGACCACATCGACGACGCCCACGGGGGGCAGGGCGCCGGCCTCGGCCACACCCTTGCGGCCCCGGCGGCCCAGCACGCCCTCGGCCTGCATCTCCTTGAGCATCTCGCGCAGGGCCCGGCGGTCGACCCCCTTGAGCCCGAACGACCGGGCGAGCTCGGCGCGATCGGTCTCGCCGGTTTCGCGGATGAACTTCTGCAGGGTCTGGCGGTCGGGCATGCCCTGGGGCGGGCGCGAGGCGGAACGAGAGGTCGCACGCGAGGCAGGACGGGGGGAGCGGGGCTTGGCCATGGCCCCTTCTAACGCGGGAATCGGCGCTCGGCTTCACCAAGTGCGGCGACGGAGCGCGCCTCAGTCGTCCTCATCATCCTTGAAGGCGCCGAACAGGGTCAGGCCCTCGATGGTGGTGGCGCCGTCGGTCTTGCGCACGGTGCGCACCGCGCCGTGGTCCTTCAGGGCCTGCGCCAGACGCTCGGAGTGGGTGACCAGCCAGACCTGGGTCCGCTCCGAGGCCTTGGCGATCAGGGCGGCCAGGGGCTCCATCAGATCGGGATGCAGGCTGGCTTCGGGCTCGTTCAGCGCGATGAAGGGCGGCAGGCGATAGGCCAGCAGGGCGCCGGCCAGGGCCAGGAAGCGCAAGGTCCCGTCCGACAGCTCGGCGGGCTCAAAGACGCGGTTCGGAAACTCCGGCAGGCGCAGGCCGAAGGTGGCGGTCCGGTCCGGAAAGGGCAGGCTCAGCACCGCGCCCGGGAAGGCGCTGGCCACAGCCTCGTCCAGGTCGCTCCGATCCTGCCGGATATGGGCGAGCGTTGCGAAGACCGCCGCCAGGTTGGAGCCGTCGGAGGCGAGCGTCGGGGCGGCCACGGCCACGCAGGGCCGGCGGAGGGCCGAATCCGCATCTGTGCGCACGTCGTGATAGAAGCGCCATTCCAGCAGGGTCCGCCGCACGGCGTCGAGTTCCGGATAGCGGCCCGGATCCTCCAGGCGTCCCAGCAGGGTCTCGGAGGAGAGCAGGTCGATGTCGATTTCGGCCGGCCGGCCCCCGGCGTCCCTGGCCATCACCGAGGCGTTGCGGCGCTCCACCAGCCGCGTGCGGCGCTGACCTGACAGATAGGTCAGGGTCTCCACCTTGACCTGGGGCCCCAGGTCGAAGGCCGCGGCGGTGACCCTTTGCGGAAAGCCCACCTCCACCTCGTAGCGGAAGGCGCTGTTGCGGGCGCCTGGCGCGGCCAGGGTGACCGAAAGGGCGATCCGCGTGGGTTCCTTGGCCTTGCGGGGGCCGGCCCACATGGCCAGGTCCAGGCCCTCGGCCGCCAGGCGCGCGCCGAGCTGGTTCTGGGCGGCGGCCTGCAACAGGTCCAGCGCCCGGTAGAGGTTGGATTTGCCGACGCCATTGGCGCCGGCAAACACGTCCAGCCGGGACATCGGATAGGTGATGGCCCGCAGCGACCGGTAGCCCGAAACCGAGACCTCGCGGACGGGCAGGTCCACCGGTCTTAACTCGCCGCGGTTTTCTTGGCCGGCGCCTTCTTGGCCGCGGGTTTTTTGGCCGCCGGCTTCTTGGCGGCCGGCTTTTTCGCGGCCGTCTTGGCGGCCGGCGCCTTTTCAGCCTTCTCGGCCTTGGGCTTGGCGGCCGCCTTCTTCACCGGCTTCTTCTTGGTCCCGCCCTTGGCCTCGCGCTCGGCCAGCAGGGCGACCGCCTGCTCCAGGGTCACCTCCTGGGGATCGCCGCCCCGGGGGATGTTGGCGTTGGTGGCGCCGTGCTTGATGTAGGGGCCAAAGCGTCCCGACAGGATGCGCACCGGCGCGCCATCGGCCGGGTGGACGCCCAGATCCTTCAGCGCCGCAGCCTCGCCCCGGCGTCCCTTGCCGCCCGCCTTCTTCTCGGCGATCAGGGCCACGGCGCGGTTGAGGCCCACCTCGAACACCTCGTCGATGCTCTCCAGATTGGCGTAGGCGCCGTTGTGCTGGACGAAGGGCCCGTAGCGGCCAAGTCCGGCCAGGATCATCTGGCCGTCCTCCGGATGCTCGCCCACCTCGCGGGGCAGGCGCAGCAGGCGCAGGCCCTTTTCCAGGTCCATGGCCGCGGGCGACCAGGTCTTGGGCAGGCTGGAGCGCTTGGGCTTGTCGCCCTCGCCGAGCTGCACATAGGGGCCAAAGCGGCCGTTCTTCAGATGGACGATCAGGCCGGTTTCAGGATCGGTCCCCAGCTCGCGGTCGGCGTTGGCCGCATCTGCCTCATCGCCCTCGCTCTGGGCGATGGGACGGGTGAAGCGGCATTCGGGATAGTTGGAGCAGCCGATGAAGGCGCCGAACTTGCCGGTCTTCAGGGACAGCTGGCCCGTGGCGCAGGTGGGGCAGGCCCGGGGATCTGATCCATCGGCCTTGGCCGGGAAGATGTGGGGACCCAGGGCCTCGTTCAGGGCGTCCAGGACGTTGGTGACCCGCAGCTCGGAGATCTCGCCCACGGCGGCGTGGAAGTCCTGCCAGAACTCCCGCAGCAGCACCTTCCAGTTCAGATCACCGGCCGAGACCAGGTCGAGCTTCTCCTCCAGGGCGGCGGTGAAGTCGTATTCCACATAGCGGCGGAAGAACTGCTCCAGGAAGGCGGTGACCAGCCGGCCCTTGTCCTCGGGCACGAACCGGTTCTTGTCCATCTTCACATAGTCGCGGTCCCGCAGCACGGTGAGCACCGAGGCGTAGGTCGACGGCCGCCCGATGCCGAGCTCCTCCATCTTCTTGACCAGGCTGGCTTCCGAATAGCGGGGCGGCGGTTCGGTGAAGTGCTGGGCGGCCCGGGCGGCGGCGACCTTGGCGGCCGCGCCCTGGCTGACCTGGGGCAGGCGGCCGGACTCTTCGTCATCGGCGTCGTCTCGGCCTTCCTCGTAGACCGCCAGATAGCCGTCGAACAGGATCACCTGGCCGGTGGCGCGCAGCCCGGTCTGGCCATCGGCGCTCTCCAGCTCGATGGTGGTGCGCTCGATGCGGGCGCTCTCCATCTGGGAGGCGATCATCCGCTTCCAGATCAGCTCGTAGAGCCGGCCCAGATCACCGTCGAGGCGCAGGGAGCCGGGGTTGCGGCCAAGGCTGGTGGGACGGATGGCCTCGTGGGCCTCCTGGGCGTTCTTGGCCTTGGTGCGATAGATGCGCGCCTGCTCGGGGACATAGTCCTTGCCATAGACCCCGGCGATGACCTGGCGGGCCTCGTCCAGGGCTTCGGGCGCGGCCTGCACGCCGTCGGTCCGCATATAGGTGATCAGGCCGACGGTCTCGCCGCCGATGTCCACGCCCTCATAGAGCTTCTGGGCGGCCTGCATGGTGCGCTGGGCGGAGAAGCCGAGCTTGCGGGACGCCTCCTGCTGCAGGGTTGAGGTGGTGAAGGGCGGGGC
>JAHUZY010000408.1 GCA_019264505.1 Phenylobacterium sp.
GGCCCAGGCCATCGCCGAACGGCGCTCATGAGCGCGCTCACCGATCTGCCGCCCCTTCGCCAGAGCCTCGAGGCGCATGGCCTTATGGCCGACAAGGGGCTTGGCCAGCACTTCCTGCTCGACCTCAACATCACCCGCAAGATCGCCCGTCTGGCCGGCCCCCTGGAGGGCGAGGAGGTGCTTGAGATCGGCCCCGGCCCCGGGGGACTGACCCGGGCGCTGCTGGAGGCCGGCGCGCATGTGACAGTCATTGAGAAGGACGTGCGTTTCCTGCCACTTCTCAACGAATTGCAGGACGTTTCTGACGGTCGGCTGAAGATCCAGATGGCCGACGCCCTCAAGGTCGATGAGGCGGCTCTGACTGGCGGTCGCCCGGTCGCGATCGTGTCTAACCTGCCCTACAACATCGGCACCGCCCTGCTCATCAAGTGGCTGACAGGCCCCTATCGACCCGCGGCCATGACCCTGATGTTCCAGAAGGAAGTCGCCCAGCGGATCGTGGCGCGGCCTGGTGACGACGCCTACGGCCGCCTCGCTGTGATCGCCCAGGCGACCGCCCAGGCGAAGATCGTCATGGAGGCGCCGGCGCGCGCTTTCACCCCGCCGCCCAAGGTCGACTCCGCCGTGGTGCGACTGGATCCGCTGAACGACCGGCCTCCTGAGGCCCTGCTGGGCGCCCTGGAGCGCGTCAGCCAGGCCGCCTTCGGTCAGCGACGCAAGATGCTGCGCGCCAGCCTCAAGGTGCTGGGCGGCGCGGCGCTGTGCGACGTGGCTGGGATCGACTCCGCACGGCGGGCTGAAACCCTGTCGCTGGACGAATTCATGGGTCTGGCTGAGGCTCTGCAACGGGGCGAGGGCGCGCGCTGACGCCCGACAGGGCTTGCCCGCACCAAGCCCCCTCCTCTAGGACCGCCTGATGCAGGAACTGGATCAGGCCCTCGCTGGCCTCAATGACTACCCCCATCTTCAGACCCTGATCGGGCTTGGCCTGCTCGCCACCCTTGCAGTGGTGGTCAACTGGCTGACCCAGCACGTCCTGCTGCGCATCGTGCGGCGCGCCCTCAGCCTGTCGCTCAAGGACGAGGCCGAAATCTTCTTCCGCGAGGTGATCGCGCGCCTGGCCAATGTGGCGCCGGCCATCGTGGTCTATCAGGCCGTGCTGGTGGTCCCCCACCTGCCTGAGGCCGCCGAGACCGTTGTGCGCAATGTCGCGGCGGCCTTCATGATCCTGACCGTGATCCTGGCGATCACCGGGGCGCTCAACCTCGTCAACGCCCTCTACGCCCGCAGGCCAGAAGCCCGCCAGCGGCCGATCAAGGGCTACATCCAGGTCGGCAAGATCGTCCTCTATGCGGCCGCCGCCATCCTGGTGGTGGCCACCCTGCTGGATCGCTCGCCGCTGTTGCTGATCTCCGGCCTGGGCGCCATGGCCGCGGTCCTGCTGCTGGTGTTCAAGGACACCATCCTGTCCCTGGTGGCCTCGGTACAACTGACCAGCAACGACATGATCCGGGTGGGCGACTGGATCGAGATGCCGCAACTCAACGCCAATGGCGATGTCATCGACCTGGCGCTGCACACGGTGAAGATCCAGAACTTCGACAAGACCATCACCACCATCCCCACCTGGCGGCTGATCAACGAGTCCTTCGTCAACTGGCGCGGCATGCAGGAATCTGGCGGTCGTCGGATCATGCGCGCCATCCTGCTGGATCAGACGGCGATCCGCTTCCTGACACCGGAGGAGCGCGCAAACCTGAAGCGCTTCGCCCTGCTGGATGTCTATCTGGACCAGAAGGATCGGGACCTGGCCGCCTGGAACGAGTCTCTGGTGAAGTCAGGCCGCGACCCGGTGAACACCCGACGCCTGACCAATGTCGGGACCTTCCGCGCCTATGTGCTGGCCTATCTGAAGGTTCACCCCGGCATCGCCAAGGAAAAGACCCTTCTGGTGCGACAGCGCGATCCCACGCCCGAAGGCTTGCCCCTGGAGATCTACGCCTTCACCAATACGGTGCAGTGGGAGGCCTATGAGGCCATCCAGAGCGACATCTTCGACCACGTGCTCTCGATCCTGCCGGAGTTCGACCTGCGCCTGTTCCAGGCGCCCACCGG
This sequence comes from Phenylobacterium sp., assembly GCA_019264505.1. GTDB lineage: Bacteria > Pseudomonadota > Alphaproteobacteria > Caulobacterales > Caulobacteraceae > Phenylobacterium. Next base: position 2,116 of record JAHUZY010000408.1, read on the forward strand.
CCGGGACATGCGCGGCTTGACCGAGACGATCCGCAGCGAGCTTGCCGCCGCGCCGCGCAGCTAGAGACGCTCGTCCAGCAGCCGCTGAACGAAGTCGCGCAGGCCCGGGTTGCGGACCCGCCTCTGACGCTCAGCGTGGTAGATGTGGGCCAGATCGGCATAGGCCCGGTCGTAGTCGTCATTGACGATCACATAGTCATAGTCGACGGCCCGCTCGATCTCCCCATAGGCCCGCCCAAGCCGGCGCTGGATCACGTCCTCCCGGTCCTGGGCGCGGGCGTGAAGCCGCCGCGACAGTTCGGCCATGCTGGGCGGCAGGATGAAGACCCGCACGACATCGTCGGGGGCCTTCTGGGCGATCTGGGCGGCCCCCTGCCAGTCAATGTCGAAGAGCACGTCGCGGCCGAGGCCCAGGGCGTCCATCACCGGCTGGGCAGGACTGCCATAGCGGTGCTCGTGGACGTTGGCCCACTCCAGGAAGGCGTCATCGAGAACCATACGGTCAAAGGCCGCGCGATCGACGAAGTGATACTCGCGTCCGTCCTCTTCACCCGGCCGCGGATCCCGGGTCGTCGCCGAGACCGAGAGCTCCAGCTCGGCGTGATCGGCCACCAACCGGCGCGACAGGGAGGTCTTGCCGGCCCCGGATGGGCTGGAAATCAGCAGCATCAGGCCGCGACGGGGAACGGAACTCTGGATCATCGGTCTCGGATCTGGTCTGGGCGGGCCGGCGTGGCGTGTCTATTCCACATTCTGGACCTGTTCGCGAAGCTGCTCGATGACCGCCTTGAGCTCCAATCCCACCGCCGTCAGGGGTGACAGGGCGGACTTGGAACACAGGGTGTTGGCTTCCCGCATGAACTCCTGGGTCAGGAAGTCCAGTCGGCGGCCCACCGGCCCCTCCCCGTTCAGCAAGGCTCGGGCGGAATCCACGTGACCGGCCAGGCGGTCCAGCTCCTCGCGGACATCCGCCTTGACGGCCATGGCCGCCGCCTCGTGAACGATCCGGTCTTCCAGTCCGGTTGGATCGCCGATCAACTCGGCCATGCGTCGGGCGAAGCGCGCCTTGATCACGTCCGGCTGTTCAGCGGCCAGCACGCCGGCCTGCCCGGTGAGGTCGGCGATCCTGTCGGTCAGGCCCAGCAGGACGCCGTTCAGGGCCGTTCCTTCGGCGTCACGCGCGGCCTTCAGGGCGTCGAGGGCGCCTGAGATGGACGCCGCCATGGCCGCCTCCACCCGGGCCAGGGCCTCGGCGTCGGGCTCCGCCTCGGCGACCTCGATGACGCCACGGAGGGCCAGCAGGCCGTCGACTGAAGGGGGCGTGGCTCGGCCTTGCGCCACCAGCGCCTCGGTGGCCGCCAGATAGCGATGGGCCTGGTCGAGATTGATGCGGACCTGAGCCTGGCTCTCGGCCCGCTTCGCCTGCAGGCCGACCGTGATCTGGCCCCGCTGAAAGCGCGCCTGGGCGCCATCGCGCGCAGCCCGTTCGAGGCTCTCGAAGCCCGGCGGTCCGCGGAAGCGGACATCCAGATTGCGGCCGTTGACCGAACGCGCCTCGGCCGCCCAGGTCCAGTCGTCCTGAGCGCCCTCGACC
>JAHUZY010000128.1 GCA_019264505.1 Phenylobacterium sp.
CCGGTGAGGGGCCAGGGCTCAGTCCTCGGACAGGCTCAGCACATTGCCGTCGGGGTCTGCGAACCAGGCGACCTTCGCCTTGCCGTCCGGGGCGGTCCAGATCCCGAGCGCGTCCTGACCCATGCCCTCATAGATGGTGAAGGTGACGCCGCGGTCGCGCAGGGTCTGGACGACGGCGGTGATGTCGGCCACCTGCCAGCCGAACACCGGGTGAGGATGGGGTCTGTAGTCAGGCAGGGCGGTGACACGGATCAGGCCCGCATCCACCTCCATAAAGTCGCCATAGGCATCTGAGCTTCGCACCTTGAGGCCGAGCAGGTGGCAATAGAAGGTCAGGGCGCGCTCACGATCGCTGACCAGAATAAAGCTGACGGGCAACCCAGAAATCAACGCACTCATCACGCCCTCTCCCGCAGGTTGAAACGCCTGCGCGCACCTTGGCGACCCAGGGAGAGCCCCGCAAGGGCCTCAGGTCGTCAGCTCCGGGGCGGGGTGGCCTGGACGGGCTTGCCGGGGTATGGGCCTTCCCATGGCGCGCACGAAACTGAATCCTGAGTTTCCGATCACGGTGGACGGGGACCCCTATGTCTGGCGGCTGCAGCGCCAGCCCCAGTGGTCCAGCGACGCGGCCGAGTGGCGGGGCATGGCCATCGCGGTGCGCCACGTGGAAGGCCAGCGAGAGGCGGTGGTGGAGTTTCCCCCCGGTCCGCAGCGCCGCTATGGCGCCCCGCAGCTCCAGCCTTCGCACATCCCCACCGATCTGGTGGCCCGGGCCATCAGCTCGGCCATCGCTGCGGGCTGGGAGCCCCTGTCCAGGGGAAAGACGGTGGCCATCGTCGTCGACGCCGAGGGCCGGTGAGGGCGTCCTGATTGAGGACGAAAATTGGTAGGGCCTGGACCCGAACGCCGGACCCAGTTGCAGCAATGGGCTTCAGAGGAACACCCCTGAGAACCAACCCAACAGTATTATGCCGCCCAGAAAGAGCAGTGCAATCTGGCCTCGGTTGAGTTTTCGTGGCTCCGGCTGTGTGGGGCGTCCCCGCCGCCCTGGCCGCTCTAGCCGCTTGCGCCCTACGGGTTGGGCGCCGTCGGCCCGCAGGCAGATCCAGTCGGTCGCCTCATCCTCGTCATAGACGAAGCCCGTATAGTGGGCGAAGAGCTGCATGGGCACGTCGAACACGTAGTCGACACCCTGCTCGGCGGCCTGAGAGTTGAGCGCCTTGGCTTCTAGCCCCGCCAGAATGGCTGGTGGTTCGCCCTCGAGCGCCAATGGACGGGCCTCATCGTCCGGATCATGGATCGCCGACCACTGAAGCTGACCGCCCTCGTACCCGCGGGCCTCAGAATACATGACGACGGTGCTCATCTCGCAACCCACGGCTATCTAATCAGTCGTCGAGGCGGCATGTTCGAGATCGGCGCTTAGATCCAGGTTCTGCTGACTGGCCACCACGACCCAGCCGCCAGAGAAGACCCGGTAGCTGTAGTCGCCCTCGACCCAATCGCCGGGCGGCGCCCCCGGCATAGGCTCCAGCCCCAGCGCCGCCAGGACCAAGTCTGGCTCGGCGCCCTGCACCCCGATCCAAGTCGCCCTCATGGCGCGCCCCCGCAGGCTTGAACAATCACGTCATGGTCGCCGCCGGCCCTTGCCGTGCAGACGCGCACAACTCTACTCAAGAGAGAATTGGGCAAGCAAGAACATTTGCAGAACGATTGCCCCCGTGGCTCCTGCCCCCTAGGCCCAGAGGTCGCCCACGCAGCGGCCGCGGGACGGCAGGTCTTCGAAGGCGCCCAGGCCGTCGAAGTGGCGGATCGGCAGGTGAGCCACCTCGTCCGGCGGGGCGAGCCGGAGATTGACCGCCATCCGCCGCCGGCCGTCCGACCGTGGGCGCAGGCCGCGCCAGGCGAGGACACAGGCGCAGGCGGGGCAGAACAGGATCTCCAGGGCGGGGTCGGCCTTTCCGCCGCGGCGATAGGATGAGGTCGGTCCGCTGAGCGCGATCCGCTCACCCTCATAGTCATAGGCCCAGAGCGCGCCATAGCGGCGGCAGAGCGTGCAGTTGCAGGCGGTGACCGGGCCAGGGTCGCCCTCAAGGGTCCACTGGCTCTGGCCGCAATGGCAGGATCCGGTCAGCATGAGGTTCAGCCCCGCAGGATCTTGGCCATTGCCTTGCCGCGGGCCAGCTCGTCGATGAGCTTGTCCAGGTAGCGGATCTCCCGCATCAGCGGGTCCTCGATCTCCTCCACCCGCACGCCGCAGATCACGCCCTTAATGCTGGTCCTGGCCGGATTCATCGCCGGCGCCTGGGCGAAAAACGTCCGGAAGTCCGACTGGTCGGCCAACTGGGCGGCGAAGGCCTCGGGGCTGAAGCCGGTGAGCCACAGGATGATCTCATCAACCTCGGCCCTGGTGCGGCCCTTGCGTTCGGCCTTGGCCACATAGTGCGGATAGACGCTGGCGAAGCTGGTGGTGAAGATGCGGTGTTCCGGCATCGGGCGCTCACACGTCAGCGGACGGCGGGGCGTCCGGTTCCAGGCGATCATGCCCCGGTTGGCCCTAGTCGTCGATGCCGGGGCGAAGCGGATCCCGCCCGTCCAGGCCCTCAATATGGCGACGTTGCTGACGGACGCGGGCGCCCACGTCGTCCGGGCCGGGGCCATCGCGTTCGGGCGATTCAGGCCGCGAAGCCGGGGGGACGGACGGCGGGGGCGGGGTGTCGGGATCAGACATGGACGCTCCTTGCCACCGGGTAACCGGCTGCGGCGAAGGCCGGTTCCCGGCGCCCGGGCTCAGACCGTCGGCACGGTGCCGCCGTCGATGACCACCTCCGTCCCGTGGATGGTGGCGGCGCGGTCGCTGGCCAGGAAGGCGGTCAGGTCGGCGACTTCGTGCGGCGTGTTGGGCCGGCCGATGGGGATGCCGCCCAGCGTGCGCATCAGGCCCTGGCGGGCGGCATCCACATCGCCGCCTTCGCTGGCCGCCAGCCGTTCGATCATCCGCGTGGCGGCTTTCGTCTCGGTGAAGCCCGGCGCGACGCTGAGCACGCGCACCCCCTTGGGTCCCAGCTCGTTGGACAGGGCCTTGCTGTAGACGGCGAGCGCGGCCTTGGCCGCGGCGTAGGCCAGGGTGGACTCATAGAGGGGCAGCCGGCGCTGGATGGAGGTGACATGGACGATCACCCCATAGCCCTGGTCCAGCATGGCCGGCGCCAGGGCCCGGTCCAGCCGCACGGCCGACAAGAGGTTCAGGTCCAGCTCGCCGGTCCAGTGTTCCTCGGTGAGCGCCGCAAAGCCGCCGCCGGGCGTCGTCGAGCCGCCGAGGTTGTGGACGATGACGTCCACGCCGCCGAGCCGCGCCTGCACCACCTTCGCCAGCTCCGCCGCGCCATCGGGATGGGCGAGGTCGACACCGTGAAACAGTTCCGGCTGGGCAAGCTCCGCCGGCCGGCTTCGGGCCGCGCGGAAGACCGTGGCGCCGGCGCTCGCCAGACGGTCGGCCACGGCTGCGCCCACCCCTTGGGTGCCGCCGGTCACCAGCACCCGGCGGCCGGTGAATTCGGCGTTCGAAGGCCTGGGCGTGATCTCCAGGGTCTGGATCAGGTCGCCGGCCAGGCGGAATTCGTAGCGCAGGTCGGCGCGGCCGCCGGGGAAGTTGCCGGTGACGTGGGCGGTCACGATCCCGCCGTCGGGGGCGGGCTCGAAGCTGCGGGGCTCCGCGCGGAAGCTGTAGAGCGCGCGGGCCTCGGCCGCCCAGTCCCGCACGGCGTCGCGGCCCTGGTGGTCGCGGTGTTCGTCGTGGACGTGCGCATCGGGCGCAAAGCCTGCGGCCAGGGCCTCGGCGTCATCGGCCTCGGCGGCGGCGAAGTAGCGGGCGATGGGGGCGGGGAGTCTGATCATGGGGCTCGGGCCTCTGGGGTGTGGCGATACCCAGGATTTGGCGCTATACAGACAGCATGGCAAGAACCGACAAAAACGTAGGGTACTCACCTACAGGTAAGTTAGCCGACGTCACGCCGGACCTGGCGGCGAGCGGGGTGGAGACGGCCTTCCGCATGCTGGAGGGCCGCTGGAAGATGGTGATCATCTTTCACCTCTTCGACCGCCAGGTGCTGCGGTTCTCCGAGCTGGAGCGCGCCATCCCCGGTGTCTCGCAGAAGATGCTGATCCAGCAGCTGCGGGACCTGGAGCGCGACGGCATCGTCGAGCGCCAGGTCTATCCCCAGGTCCCGCCCAAGGTGGAATACCGCCTGACCGACTGGGGCCAGGCCATGTGCCCGGCCCTGGACTCGCTTCTGGAATGGGCGGCCCAGAAGCCCGCCTCGCCGGCGGACTCCACGCCCGGCGCCTGATGGCGGAGACCCGACCGCCTCTGCCCTAGGCGCAGGGTTGCGGCTCGCCGCCGCCCAGGTCGATGCGGAAGCAGTGCTCGTGGCCGCTGGCCAGGTCGCAGACGACCACCTGGATCTCTCCATCGACATCGGCCGGCGGGTGGAAGTCCTCCACATAGGCGATGGCGGCGGCCTCGAATGAGGCCTCCTCCACGATCCGTAGCGGATGGTGGTCGTCCTGCTGGGCGTGAACGCTGAAGCGGCGCGAAGGCTCTTTTGTCTGCGGCATGGTCATCTCCTGCCCCCTCAACGTGCGGGGGCAGGAAAAGGATTCGTGACCGCCCCGCCGGCCCGCCTTTAGGCCAGCTCGAACTGCCCGACGCGCTTGCGCAGAATGGCCTCGGCGTCGGCCATGATCTTGTCGATCAGGTCCTTCACCGTCGGGATGTCGTGGATCAGGCCTGCGACCATGCCGCAGGACCAGCCGCCGGCGTCCATGTCGCCGTCGCGCATGATGGCCGGATAGACGCCCGCCACTTCCGGCGCGATGTCGGCGAAGGTGATGGCCGATCCCATCTCCTTCTCCTTGGCCAGCAGGCGCTCCACGCCCGCATTGTTCAGAACCCGCTCGGTGTTGCGCAGGGGCCGCATGATCAGCCGGGTGTCGAGCTCGCTGGCGTCCACCAGGGCCTGCTTCACATTGGGGTGCACCGGGGCTTCCTGGGTGGCGATGAAGCGGGTGCCCATATTGATCCCGTCGGCCCCCAGGCAGAGCGCCGCGGCCAGCGAGCGCCCATCGGCCATGCCGCCCGAGGCCAGGAAGGGAATCTCCAGCTCCTCGGCCGCCCGGGGCAGCAGGATGAAGTTCGGCACGTCGTCCTCGCCCGGATGGCCGCCGCATTCAAAGCCGTCGACGCTAACCGCATCGCAGCCGATGGACTGGGCCTTCAGCGCATGGCGAACCGCCGTGCACTTGTGGATCACCTTGATGCCCGCCTCTTTCAGGGCCGGCAGGTACTTCTGCGGATTGTTGCCCGCCGTCTCCACGACCTTGACGCCTGACTTGACGATGGCCTCGACAAAGCCCGGATAGTCCGGCGGCGTGACCGAGGGCAGGAAGGTCAGGTTCACCCCGAACGGCTTGTCGGTCATCCCCCGGCACCGTTCGATCTCGGCGGTCAGCTTCTCCGGCGTCCCCTGGGTCAGGCCGGTGATGATGCCAAGCCCGCCCGCATTGGACACCGCCGCGGCCATCTCGGCGAAGCCCACATAGTGCATGCCCCCCTGCACGATCGGATGCTCGACGCCGAGCAGGTCAGTGATGCGGGTCTTCATGGTCGGCTCCTCCCAGGGGGCTTGTGCTTGTTGGGTCGGAGTCGTGCGCGGAATGGGGGGCGTGTGCAAGGGTGAGCGTGGGGGTTCAGTAGTCGTCTCCCGACTCCTCCCAGCACTCATGTTCCACCTTCCCCGTCGAGAGGTCGTAACTGCCGTGCACACCTCGCATCTTGAAGTCGAAATGCCAGAGGCTGTTGTGGACCGCCTCGCCCGGTAGCGGCCC
>JAHUZY010000019.1 GCA_019264505.1 Phenylobacterium sp.
GTCTCGCACGATGCCCTACAGTCTGTCTCATCACGTGCATGCGGCCTTGCGGGGGGAGGATCTCGTGCTGCTTGACGCCGCAGCGGGGCGCTATGCCTGCGTACCCGCCGTCGGCGACAGCCTGCGCCTTGCCGACGGTAGCCGCGCTCTGGAAATCCTGGATGACGACCTGGCCGCGGCGCTCATGGACGCTGGCTTTGTGCGTCTTTTTGACGGTCCCTCTCTCGCCGAGGATTTGCCCGGCCCCGTCGAGCGCGAAGCTCGGCGCCCTCCTCACGGCGCCCGCCCGGATGTCCGGCTCATCGCTGAGGCCGTGAGGGTCGCAGCCAGCCAATTCCATGGTCGCTCCTTCACCCAGCTGACCACAGCGGCGGCTGGCCGGAATGGTCGCGCCGGTGCGAGGGGTGTTGACCTAGCGCTGGCGGCAGACCTGGCCGCTGCATTCCACCGAGCCCTGCCATGGATCCCGTTTCAAGGTGACTGCCTCTACAGGTCCTTTGTGTTGCAGGCCCTCCTGGCGCAGCGAGATCTCTCGGCGACCTGGGTCTTCGGGGTGCAGACGTGGCCGTTCGAGGCCCATTGCTGGCTGCAGGTTGAGGACATGGTGCTCGATGACACCTGCGACCATGTCCGCGGCTTTACCCCCATCCTGGCGGTCTAGATGAGCGGGTTCGTGCTGACCATAGGCCCGCCACATCAGGCCCCTCCCTGGCTGTCCAAGCTTCGCCATCAGCCTGTGGCGGGTTGGATCCGCCAGGCGATGGGCGAGGGCGTGGATATCTGGGTTCAAGCAGGTCCGGCCCGCTGCACAGTCCTAGCCGAAGGTCCCAACCTCGTTTTCGGGGACCTGCGGATCTGCGGAAGCAGCCGTCCGCAGTCGATGTTTCGGGCTGCCTGGGATGGCCCGATGCCGCAGGCGCGGGCGATGACCCGGCAGGCTTGGGGCGACTATGTACACGTGGGCCTTCCGGGCGCTCATCGCCCCCTATCCATCCTCCGTGCCCCCTCAGGTGGTTTGGAGGCGGTCACCTGGGCCCGCGATGGGGTACGCCTGGTCGCCTCAAGCCTGCCAGACTGGTTGGGGCCAGCCTTGCCCCCGTGTTTGGCGATCAACTGGAGCCAGGTGGCCGGGGCGCTGAGTAATCCGACGCTTCACACGGCCGATGTCTGTCTGTCGGGCCTGCAGACCCTTGCGCCGGGCGGCCTATGGCTGGGCGGTGACATCCATCAGATTTGGACTCCGGCGGAGTTTGTGGAGCCTCGCCGGGCTCGCATCGACTGGGCGCCGGAGCTGCTGGCCACGGTCGATCAGGTGGTCAAGCCCTGGGTAAACGCGCGTGCGCTACTAGAGATCTCCGGCGGTCTGGACTCTGCCATTGTGGGCGCGGCGCTCATGGCCAGTGGGGGAGAGATCACCTGCGGCCTCAACTACTATGGTGGTGACGCGCAAGCCGATGAGCGTCTCTTTGCCCGTGCGGTCGCCAAGAGGTTGGGGGTTGCGCTGACCGAGACGCCAAAGGCGCCAGCGCCGCTCGACCTCGCCGCCCTGGCCGAGCGCTCTGGGGGCCTGAGACCAGCCCTCAATGGCTTTGACCACATCCATGATGGTCATGTGGCGGGGCTGTGCCGTTAGCGCGACATTGGGGTCATTCTGACGGGGCAGGGGGGCGACAATGTCTTTTTCCAGACGCCCACGCCGCTGATCGCCGCAGATCACCTCCCTCAGACCACGCTCGTCGAGTTGGCGGATCTGGCGCGTTGGCAGGGAATGTCCGTCTGGCGCCTCGTCGGCGACGCCGTTCAGGCGAGATGGAGTCGACCGGCGCCGAGGCCAACGCCGAACCTGCTAACCGAACGGGCGAGGGAGCTCGCTGCCGCGGCCGCACCGCACCCCTGGCTTTGCGACCTTGGGACTGTTGGACCGGCCAAGCGGCTGCAGATTGAAAGTCTGGCGAATGCTGTGATTGTTCATGGGGCGAGCCGACGGGGCGAGGCGGCGCGTCTGCGACATCCCCTTCTGGCGCAACCGCTCCTAGAGCTTTGCCTGGCGATCCCGGCTGTGGATTTGGCAGCAGGCGGCCTTGATCGAGGCCTTGCGCGGCGGACGTTCGCCCATCGACTGCCGCTAGAGGTCGCTGAGAGGCGGACGAAGGGGCGGCTCTCGGCGCACTACGGTCAGATGATCGCCCAAAGCCTGGCTTTCTTGCGTCCGTTGCTGCTCGAAGGCCGTCTGGTCGGGGAGGGGCTAGTTCGGGCCGATCGCCTTGAGGAGCAGCTCTGCGTTGACCATCTTATCTGGCGGGGCGGATATGGCGCACTCGTCAACCTCATCATGACTGAGCTCTGGGTCAGGACCTGGGAGAGGCGTTTGCAGCGCCACTAGGCGCCAACTTCCCCTTATCGACCGCCTTTGATCGCAGCGTCGCTGAACGCCAGGGCGGTACAGCTGTATGATGCGCGAGCCGCCCTGCCGCGCCTTGCTAACAACGCCCAGGTTCTGGCTTGAGGAGCGAAACTGATCACAGCGGCTCGGCCAGGCTGACGCGGCGTCCATGGATACACGTCTTGCCGACGCGATGACGGCGTTTCAGGATCGGCTGGCGCGAACCGCCGTGGGGCGGGCTGAAAGAAATCACCGAAGCTGCGGACTTGCCGGGACAGAGGCGTGTTGCGGTAGTCGCCGCTTATGAGTGGGCGCGCCCCGGCCGGTTGTTGCCGCCTAAGGCCAAGGTGACGTTTCCGGCACTTGAGATGGCGGTCGCCTGATCGGCTTCCGCCCCTATTACCGCTGGGCGTCACAGCATAACCACGACGGCTATCGCCCCCCGCACCAGGGCCTGGTTATGGTCGAGGCCCGCACCCCGATGTTGCTGATCGGCCCGAGCGACAGTGGGATAGTCGATCCGCTCCAGCTGGTCGCCCTATCCTTGGCGAGGGCGACAGCGGCCTTGCTCTTGTGGCGAGCGTCGGCGGGAAATGGATTCCAGATCGCCATCATCGATCGGTTCGCGACGCGTGTGGCAGCGATCGCGCTTCAGACTGAGCGAGAAAGCACTCGCGCAGGGTGGACGTAGAGGCCGTCGCCCCGGCGCTAGGCTGGCAGGTTTCGGACAAACCGTTGGTGACAATTCAACTTCCGCCTTACCCACTTTCACATCGAAGTTGAATTTCACACTATCGATGTTAAAGTGCGAAGCGATGTTGAGGATCTACCACAACCGCTCCGAGAAGGCGCTCGTTCAGAAGGCGGAAGCCTACCTGCATGAGGCGTTCGGCCTCTCCACGAGCCTCGACCGCGATCCCGCCGATACGCTGCCTCACTACGTGCGCGACCTCTACAGTCTCTGGCGGGGCGACCTGTTCGGCCGCGAGGCGATCTTCGCCGCGCCGAAGCCGGACGCCGAAGCAACGATCGCTGAGATGGAGAAGCACGCCCGGGTAATCGGCGACAGGGCCCACAATCCCGTCGTCATCCTGCTCTTCGAGTCGCTGACGACGGCTCAGCGCCGCGCGCTCCTGGGGCGGCGCATGGCCTTTCTCGTCCCCATGGCGCAACTCTACGTCCCCGAGGCCCTGCTTGACCTTCGGGAGCGGACGCCGCGAAGCTTGCCGCCGGAACCCGAGCAGTTCACGCCGACCGCACAGCTGACGATCCTTGGCGCGCTGCTCAACCCCTCGGACGTCGATGACGAGGCCAGCGCGACCGACTTGGCGCGCCGTTACGGCGTAGCGATCATGAGCATGACCCGGGCCTTCGATGAACTCGAAGCCGCCGAGGTCGCCGACACTGGCCGGGTGGGACGCACGCGAGCGCTCCGTTTCAAACTCCACGGGCGGGCGCTCTGGGACAAGGCGGCGGCGCGCCTGCAAAGCCCTGTCCGCAAGGTGCGCACGGTGATCATCCCTTACCCCGACCGCTTTGTGGCGTTCGTCGCCGGGGAAAGCGCCCTGGCCCGTTACACGTCGCTGGCGAGCCCTCGCATCCAGCGGCTTGCCGTCGCCGCGGCGGACTGGAACCAGCTGGTGCGCGATCATGGCCTACGCGACACCTATCCACGCGACCCGGAAGGCGATGAGATCGAGACCTGGGCCTACGACCCCGCAGCGCTGGCGAAGGAAGGCCGCGTCGATCCGCTTTCGCTGCATCTCAGCCTGCGCGACCATGCCGACGAGCGCGTGGCCGGCGCTGCCGCCGAACTGTTGGAGACGCTGACGTGGTCGTAGGGCTTGATCGCTGGCGCGACCATTTCGGGGACTATGCCGATCGCTATGCGCTCATTGGCGGCGTGGCCTGCGGCCAGCTGATGGCCGACGCGGGCCTGCAGTTCCGGACCACTAAGGACCTCGACATCGTCTTGGTGATCGAATTGCTCGATGTCGCCTTCGCCGAAGCGTTCTGGCGTTTCATCGAGGCCAGCGGCTACGAGGTGCGATCCAAGGGTGACGGCGGCAAGCTCTATCGCTTCGCCAAGCCGAAGGCCGAGGACTACCCCTACATGATCGAGCTGTTCTCCCGCGCGCCAGAGGGCTTTGAACTGGCGCCCGATAGCGAGCTGACCCCGCTGCCGATCGACGAGACGGTCGCGAGCCTCTCGGCCATCCTTCTCGACGCGCCCTACTATGACGTCCTCAAGGCCAACCTGCGGGCATTGGACGGCTTGCCGTTGCTCAGTGAAGCGGGGCTCATTCCGTTCAAGGCCAAGGCTTACCTGGATCTCACTGAGCGCCGGGAAAAGGGCGAGCCGATCGACAGCAAAGATGTGCGCAAGCACCGCAACGATGTCTTCCGCCTCCTCCAGCTGCTCGGCGGCGGCGAGGCCATCGCCTTGCCTGACAGCATCCGAACGGACATGCTGGAGTTCGTCGCGGCGATGCTGGCCGATGAGGCCCTCGAGCCGAAGGCGTTCGGCGTCCGCATGAGCGCCGGAGAGGCGATCGAGCGGCTCGTAACAGCCTATGGTCTCTAGGGCTGAGGTCGCGATGTTGGAAGCCGGTGAAGCCCAGGCGTATCGGGTCGCCGCCGCCGGTAATTCCGCGTTGGAGCTTGCGGCCGAGGGCTTGACGATGTTCGAGGAACGCCGGCCGGACATTGTCGGCTACCCGGGTGCTGGTGCTCGGGAGTCTGCCCTGCGCGATCTGACGACGCTCTCCTAAAC
>JAHUZY010000165.1 GCA_019264505.1 Phenylobacterium sp.
GCCTGGGTCGACTTGCCTTCGCCGGCCACGGTGACCGCCGTCAGCGTCATGGGGTGCTCGAAGGTGGCGGTGAACCAGTCGGGCGCCCCGTGGGTCATCTCGCCCTCAGCCGGGCTGGTGACCACCCCGTGGGCGGCATGATCGCCGGGCTTGGCCGGCGCTGCGGCCATCGCCCCATGCCCGGCGTGAGGGTCCTGGGCCAGGGCCGGGGCGGAGGTCAGCGCCAGAGCCAGCGCCAGGGCGGGCGCGAGGATCGACATCAGGGGTCGCATGTACAGGGGCTCCTTCAGAACCAGGCCCGCAGGCCGATGACGATAGCGGTATGTTCGGTCGCACCGCCCGCCGCGCGGGTGCGGCTGGCCGTGCCCCCCAGGTCGCGGCTCCAGTCGACCCCCACATAGGGGGCGAATTCCTTGGCGATCTCGTAGCGCAGGCGCAGGCCCGCCTCCACATGGGTCAGGCCGGCGCCGAGGCCAAGCTCGGGGGTGTCGGCGGCCGCGGCCTCTACCTCGATCCGCGGCTGCAGGATCAGGCGCTGAGTGATCCGCTGGTCGTATTCGGCCTCCACCCGCGCGGTCAGGTCCCCCCGGCTCGACAGGAAGGTCGCGGCGTCCACCTCCCACCAATAGGGCGCCAGCCCCTGGACCCCGACCACCAGGTGGGTGGGGTCTGGACCGTCCTCGGCGATGTCCTGGCGCAGGCCCGCCTGCACATCCCAGAAGGGCGAGACCGCCCGGCTGTAGAGGGCCTGGACCTCGCCCTCGATCTCCCCGTCGGTGGAGACCTCGCCTTCGGACTTCCACCAGAAGCGGTTGATGTCGCCGCCGGTCCAGCCGGCCACGTCCCACAGGCCAGCGGTCTCGCCGTCCTCGATCCGCGCTTCCAGCCGGTCGATGATCACGGCGGTGGCGCGCACGTCGCCATTCTCCCGAAGCAAGCCCTCCCGGGCGCGGGCCATCACAGCCTCGCCCCACAGGGCGTCGGCGGCGTGGGCGGGGCCTGAGCGCGCGGCCCGGGGCGGCGGCGGACGCCGCGGCCGTCCCGGATCATCGGCGCTGGTGGGCACGTCGGGCGGCCCGCTGACCGGAGTTCCCATGGCGTGCCCGGCGTGGGGGTCCGCGGCGGCGCCCATATCATGTCCAGCATGGGGATCAGGCTGCGCCGCCCCGTGGACGTGCTCCTGGGCGTGGGCCCCGCCGGCGGCAAGCGCCAGGGGGATCAGGGCGATGAGCAGGGCCTTCATGCGGGCGCTCCGTCCAGGGGCCGCACGGTGACCACATTGAACATGCCCGCATGCATGTGCATCAGCATGTGGCAGTGGAAGGCCCAGTCGCCGGGCGCATCGGCGGTCAGGTCGAAGGTCACCTTAGAGCCTGGCGCCACATTGACCGTGTGCTTCAGGGGCTGATGTCCCGCAGGCCCGCCGGTCACCAGCTCGAAGAAGTGGCCATGCAGGTGGATGGGGTGGGCCATCATGGTGTCGTTGACCAGGGTCACCCGCACCCGCTCGTTGCGGGCGAAGGCTATGGGCTCGACGATCTCGGAGAACTTCCGGCCGTCGAAGCCCCACATGAACCGCTCCATATTGCCGGTCAGGTGGATCTCCAGGGCCCGGGACGGCGGCCTCTGGTCCTTGTTGGGCGAAAGCGCCACAAGGTCGGTATAGACCAGCACCCGGTGCGGGACGTCCTCCAGCCCCATGGGCCGCTCTCCCAGACGGTTGGCGGGGTCGGGCGAGATCATGTCCACCCCGACGCCCACCGCCATGGCGGCCGGCGCATTGTCGGGGTCACGCATGGCGTGGCCCCCGTGATTCATGCTCCCGTGGTCCATGGCCGCGCCATGGCCCATGGCGGCGTGATCCATGCCGTCCATGGCGCCCATGCCGCCCATTCCCATGTCGCGCATGGTGAGCGTCGGAACCTTGCGCAGGGGCGGGACCGCTGCGGTCATGCCCAGCCGCGGCGCGAGCGTCGCCCGCGCCAGGCCGGATCGATCCACCGCCTCGGCCACCAGGGTGTAGGCCTGATCCTCAGTCGGCTGGACGATGACGTCATAGGTTTCGGCCACCGAGATCTGGAACTCATCGACCTCCACCGGCCGGACATTCTCGCCATCGGCGTTGACCACGCTCATCGCCAGGCCCGGAATCCGGACATTGAAGATCGACATGGCCGAGGCGTTGATGATCCGCAGCCGCACCCGCTCGCCGGGCGAAAACAGGCCGGTCCAGTTCTCCGCGGGGCCATGGCCGTTGACCAGATAGGTGTAGGTGGTCCCGTTGACGTCGGCGATGTCCCGGGGGTCCATCCGCATGGCCCCCCACATGCGCCGTTCCTCCAGGCTCATCCCGTCCTCGCCGGAGATCAGGCCCGACAGGGTGGTGCGCGACCGGTTGAAATAGCCGGGGCTCTTCTTCAGCCGGTCGAGGATCTCGTGGGGATGGAGGAAGCTCCAGTCGGCCAGGACCAGCACATGCTCGCGGTCATAGGCCACCGGATCAGCGCCGGCCGGATCGATGACCAGAGGCCCGTAATGGCCCATCGCCTCCTGCAGATTGGAGTGCGAATGGTACCAGAAGGTGCCCGACTGGATGACCGGGAACTCGTACCGAAAGGTCTCGCCGGGCGCGATGCCGGGGAAGCTGATCCCGGGCACCCCGTCCATCTGGAAGGGCAGCAGCAGACCGTGCCAGTGGATCGAGGTGTCCTCATCCAGGGTGTTGGTGACCGCCAGCCGTGCGGTCTGGCCTTCGCGCAGGCGGATCAGCGGGGCCGGCACGGTCCCGTTGACGGTGATCGCATGGCCGGTGCGCCCGCCAACCGTGAAGGGCGAATGGCCGACCCGCAGCTGGATGTCCGGACCGCTCAGCGTCTCAGGCCCGGCGCGCAAGCCCCCGGTCCCCGACTGCGCCCAGGCCGGCATGAGCCCCTGCAAGGCCAGAAGGCCTGCGCCCCCGCCCATGGCTCGCAGCAGCCGGCGTCGTTCGCGGTCGATCATCGGGGCGGACTCCTTTGAGCTTCAGACGTCGACCGCCTTCTTGCCCTAGGGACCATGGTACGGAGTCAAGGGCGTCCTCAGCCGCCCTCGGCCTCCCCCTCCCCCTCGCCGCCGGCCATGGCGGCGATCTGAGCCTCCAGGGCGCGCCGGGTTTCCGGCGAGCAGTCGGAGATGTTCGTCGTGGCCCCCGAGGACGCCGGCGCGCTGAGCAGGTCTTCGACCACGCTCTCGGCGGCGGCGCGCAGCATGGGCTCCTCGATGCCGGCGACGCCGATCCGGGCGAGGGCTCCGGCGTCCACATCGGCCCAGCCACAGGTCGCCGCAGCCTGCCGCAGGGTCTGGGCGGCCCGCAGCCCCTGGCTGAGCTCCGGATTGGCCGCCTCCACCGCCGCCCAGGCGGCGTTGCGGCTGACCTGACCGAGGTCAGCCTCCCCGCAGGCGGTCAGGGCCAGGGCGCAGAGCGAGAACACCGCGGCGGGTCGCGCCAGGGCGGGGTGACTCTTGGTGGTCATCTGAGGCAGGCTCCCGAAATCCTCGTCCGGTCAGTCGAAGATGTCGAAGATCGAGGGGCGCTTCTTGTAGCGGGGGCCGTAGCCATACTCGCCCCGCTCCCCGCGCTCGCCATATTCGCCGCGCTCGCCCCGTTCCCCATAGCCGCCGGCCCAGGGCTGCGGCGGAGGCTGGTGCGGGGGCGGGCCGCCATAGGGCGCTGCGCCGGGCGGAGGCGGCGATGGCGCGGCGCTCTGGGCGGCGGATTCCATCAGCTTTTCCAGTTCACCCCGGTCCAGCCAGACGCCGCGGCAGGTGGGGCACATATCGAACTGGACGCCGGCGCGGTCCACCGTCTGCATGGCGCTGTTGTCGTTGGGGCATAGGAGCAGGGGCATGGAGGCTTCCTTCTGAACAACGGAGGCCGATGGCGTTGACGGACCCTTCGACCTCACGTGGCGACGTGATGCGTCCGACATCGTGCGCCGACCAGGGTCGACGTCACCAGAGGGGCCCGGTCCGCAGGCCCAAGATGGGGGCCAGGCCAGCCCCCGGCAAGGGTCCCGTCCAACCCCTTGCGACTTGATCCTGGGTCGCCAGATTGGACCTGCTGACCTGGCCAAAGGAGCCGCCCCCGTGATCCTGTTGCCCGCCGTCCTGTCCCCCGATCAGGCCCGCCAGATCCGCGAGGATCTGTCCGCCGCCCCGTTCCGCGACGGTCGGGCCACGGCCGGCGCCGCCGCAGCCCCGGTGAAGGACAACCAGCAGGCCCGCGGCGATGATCCGACCGTGATCACCCTGGCTCGCCAGGTGCGTCTGGCGCTGGAGGCCCACCCGATCATGCGTCGGCTGGCGAGACCGGTCCGCTGGTCGAACCTGATCTTCTCCCGCTATGGCGAGGGACAGCACTACGGCCTGCACGCCGACAACGCCGGCATGAGCGACGAGCACGGCTGGCCCCTGCGCACCGACCTCAGCTTCACCCTCTTTCTCTCAGAGCCAGAGACCTATGAGGGCGGCGACCTGATGATCGAGGACTTGGCCGGCGAGCGGGCCTTCCGCCTCCCGGCCGGCGCCGCCATCCTCTATCCCACCGGCCGCCTGCACCGGGTGGCGCCGGTGACGGCGGGCGAGCGGCTGGCCTGCGTCGGCTGGGTGCAGAGCCTGATCCGCAATCCCGACCAGCGCGAGGCTCTCTACGACCTCGAACAGGTGCGCGACACCCTCCCCCCTGGCGAGGCGGCCCTGCGCCTGGACAAGACCATCGGCGCCCTGCTGCGCATGTGGGGCGAGGCGTGAGGCCGGCCCGCCTTAACGCCACGGCACACATTGGCTTCGCCGCCAAAAGCTGACACCTGTCCTGATCGCCACCGCGCCAGCCACTCAGAGACTCTCCATGCAGTTTGATGACGTCATCCTCGGTCGCCGCAGCATCCGCGGCTACAAGCCCGACCCGGTTCCCAAGGAACTGATCGAGGAGATCCTGACCCTGGCCATGCGCGCGCCGTCGTCCATGAACACCCAGCCGTGGAACTTCTACGTCATCACCGGCGAGCCCCTGGACCGCATCCGGGCCGGCAATACCGAGCGCATGGTGGCCGGGGTGCCGCAGTCGCGGGAGTTCCGCACCGGCCAGGCCTTCGAGGGCCAGCATCGCGACCGTCAGGTGGGGGTGGCCAAGCAGCTGTTCGCCGCCATGGGCATCGCCCGGGACGACAAGGAGATGCGCCAGGACTGGGTGCTGCGCGGCTTCCGCCAGTTCGATGCGCCGGTTTGCATCATCGTCACCTATGACCGGGTCCTGGACGGTAGCGACGACACCCCCTTCGACTGCGGCGCGGTGACGACCGCGCTCGTCAACGCCGCCTGGTCCCGGGGCCTGGGCGCGGTGATCAACAGCCAGGGCATCATGCAGTCGCCGGTGGTGCGCGAACACGCCGGCATCGCTGAGGACCAGGTCATCATGAAGAGCATTGCGCTGGGTTGGCCCGACGAGACCTTCCCGGCCAACGCCGTGGAGTCGGAGCGCAAACCCGAGGCCGAGGCCGCCACCTTCGTCGGGTTCGGCGACTAACCGCACGCCAGAACGCCTCTCTCTGCGCGCAGGTGCGGGAACTTTTTCGCACCAGCATGAAACGCCAATGGGTCTTCGAACGCTCTAGCTTGGAAGCTGGAGGGAGACCGGGTCATGGCGAACGAGGTTGCGGAGCACAGACCTGCCGAACGCCGGGGCTGGCGCTGGCTCTATCTCGCCCTGGCGAGCCTGACCGGCGCCCTGGGCGTGGTGATGGCCGGACTTGGGGTCTGGCTGATCACCCTGGGCGGTTCGTTCTACTACCTGGCCGCCGGCGCCCTGCTGGCGGCCGGCGCGGTCTTCGCCTGGCGCCGCCGCGACCGGCTGGCGCTTGGCCTGTTCGCCGCAGCCTTCCTGCTCACCCTGGCCTGGTCGCTGATCGAGATTGGCGGCAAGGGCTGGCTGCCGGCCTGGGGCATCGATCTCGCCGGACGCATCGGCGTGCTGACCGGCCTCCTGGCCGCCGTGGCCCTGGCCTATCTGCTGTGGCGCAGCCCGCCTCGATCAACCC
>JAHUZY010000437.1 GCA_019264505.1 Phenylobacterium sp.
GTTGCGGGCCCTGCTACGCCGAGGGCGGATGGCCGGCGCCGACAGCGCCGCCGACGCCGGTTTCCGCCCGGCCCGGGTGATGGTCGTCCATGACAGCGCCACCCAGAGGCTGCGGCTGGGCGCCATCCTGGCCCAGGTCGGCTATGAGGTGAGCGAGGCGCCGGATGCGCCGACGGCGATGGCGGCCGCCAACGGCCAGATCGACTGCATCGTCATGCCCGCCACAGGCGCAAGTCTGGACGGCCTCGAACTGTGCCGCAGACTGGATCGTCAGCGCGAGCGCATGTCCCTGCCCTTCCAGATCGTCGTCATCGGACCGGGCGCCGGCGATCCCCACGCCCTGGCCGCGGCCTTCGACGCCGGCGCCGACGACGTCACCGCCAGCACCGACGAGGACGAGGTCCTGCGCATGCGGGTGCGCGCCCTGGTGCGGCGCAGACTGCTGGCCGAGGAAACCCGGCGTTCCGAAGAGGCCGACGCCCGGGCCGCCGCGGCCGACGAGCTGTCCCGGGCCAATGCGGAGCTCGAGGCCGCCAACCAGCAACTGCGTCAGGCGCAGGCCCAGCTGGTCCAGTCCGCCAAGATGGCTTCCCTGGGGGAGCTGGTCGCCGGCATCGCCCATGAGATCAACAATCCGCTGGCCTTCATCCTGGGCCACCAGAACACGGTCGAGCGCCTGGCGCGGCAGCTGGCGGTGGCTCCGGACGGATCAGACCCTGCAGCCCTGGCCAAGATGACCGACCGGCTCGGCGCCATGCGCATGGGTCTGCAGCGCATCCAGAGCCTGGTGATGAACCTGCGGAAGTTCTCCCGCCTGGACGAGGCCGACAGCCAGCAGCTTGACGTCCCCGACGCCATCGAGACGGTCCTGGCTCTGCTCGGCCCCAAGATGGGCGCCATTGAGGTTCGCCGGGACCTGCGGGCCAGGCCACAGCTCACCGCCTCGCCGGCCCTGTTGAACCAGGTGGTCATGAACATCCTGTCCAACGCCGCAGACGCCCTGGGCGGCGCCGGCGTGATTGAAATCTCCACCCAGGAGCGCGATGGCCGCTACCGGATTGAAGTCAATGATTCCGGCCCAGGCGTGCCCGAAGCGGTCCGCGACCGCATCTTTGAGCCCTTCTTCACCACCAAGCCGGTGGGGGACGGAACAGGGCTGGGCCTGGCCATTGCCTATGCCGTCGTCCGCGCCCACAAAGGCGAGATCACGGTGGACAGCGGGCCCCTCGGCGGCGCGCGCTTCGTGATCGAGTTGCCCGTGGACGCCCAGGCATGAACGCCCTCTCTCCGCTGCCTCAGATCCTCCTCGTTGACGACGAGCCGGACATCCTGGTGGCGCTCGAAGATCTGTTCGAGGACAGCTTCAGGGTTCTGTCCGCCCATGGGGGCGCCGAGGCGCTCGACGTGCTGTCACGCCAGCCGGATGTGGCGGTGATCATCTCCGACCAGCGAATGCCGGAAATGACCGGCGACGTCTTCCTCAGCCGGGCGCGGAGCATTTCGGAGGCCGAGGCCATCCTGCTCACCGGCTATGCCGATCTCAGTTCGGTCACCGCAGCCCTGAACAAGGGCGGCATCGTCGGCTACGCGGCCAAGCCCTGGGATCCGGAGGCCCTGCGGGCCATGGTGCTGGCCGCCGCCGAGCGCCACCAGCTTCGCCGGGCGCTGAACGAGGAGCGTTCCCTGCTGCGCGGGCTCATGGCCCACCTGCCGGCCGCGGTCGCGGTCAAGGACCGCGAAGGTCGCTTCGTGCGGATCAATGAGCGCAAGGCCCTGGCGCTGGGTCTGGGCGCCAAGACCGGTGTCGGCCAGACCGAGTCCGAACTCGGCGGCCTTGGCCGGCCTGACGCTGAGGCCCAGGCGCTCGCCCTGGGCGAGACGGTCGAGGTGCTGGACGAGCGGGAGACCGAGGTCGGGACCCAATGGCTGGAGACTGCGATCGTGCCGGTCCATGACCCGGCAGGCGAGGTCCGCCACCTGGTGATCGTCGAGCGGGACGTCACCGACGAGAAGCTGGCCGAAATGCAGCTTCGCCAATCCGACAAGCTGCGCGCCCTGGGCACCCTGGCTGGCGGCGTGGCGCACGACTTCAACAATCTGCTGACCGCCATCATCGGCAGTCTCGAACTGGCCACGCGCCGCCTGGGCGATGAGGCGGCCCTGCGCCGCTACCTGGATAACGCCACCCTGGCCGCCCAGAAGGGCGCGACCCTGACCCAGCGCCTGCTTGGATTCAGCCGGCAGACCGAGAGCCGCGGGGCCGAGGTGGTGGACCTGGCCGAAATCCTCTCCGAGACCAAGGACCTGGTCGAGCGCACCCTGGGCGGGGGCGCGCGGATCAGCTGGAACCTTGTTGACGGCCTGTGGCGGTCGGCCATTGAGCCTGACCAGTTGGAACTCGCCATTCTGAACCTAGCGGTCAACGCCCGCGACGCCATGCCTGATGGCGGGCGGATCACCATATCGGCCTGGAACCAGTCCCTGGACGCGCCGGAGCCGCAGCTCGACCTTGCAGCGGGCGACTATGCGGTGATCTCAGTCCACGACACCGGCGCCGGCATGACGTCGGAGGTGCTGGCGCGCGTCCTTGAACCCTTCTTCACCACCAAGCCCGTGGGCAAGGGCACCGGTCTTGGCCTGCCCATGGCCTACGGCTTCGCCCAACGCTCTGGCGGCGCCCTGGAAATCTGCAGCGAGCCGGGACAGGGCACTGAGGTGAAGATCTACCTGCCCCGGGCGGTGACCGAGAGCCTCGAGGAGACCCCCGCCCCGGAGAAGGGCGCGGTCGACCAGGCGCGGTCCGGACGGCGGATCCTGGTGGTCGATGATGAGGCGCCCGTGCGCGCGGTGACCGCGGGGTTCCTGCGGGACTGCGGCCACGACGTCGTCGAGGCGGACGGCGCAGACGCCGCGCTGCGCCTGCTGCGGGAGGCCGGCCCGTTTGACCTCGCCCTGGTGGACTTCGCCATGCCAGGCGTAAACGGCGTCGAGTTCGCCAGACGTGCGCGGGCGGACGGGTCTGACCTGCCGATCATCCTCATCACCGGCTATTTCGACGTTGAAGTGCCCGGCGACATCGCCCTGGTGCACAAGCCGTTCAGCAACGCCACCCTGCAGGCGGCGCTGACCCGCGCCTGGGCTCAGTAGATTCCCATCGCGAGGCCTGCCGCCAGGGCCGCGCCGAGTTCGCCGCACCTCGCCAGCTCGGCCGGCGCGATCTGCTTTTCCGCCAGGATGGCCTCAGGCGTCTGGGCGTGGGTGCAGACGATGATCGGGTCGGCCACGGCCTTCAGCCGCCAGCCGGTGGCGATCCTGGCCATCTGGCGGACCGCATTTTCCCCGTCACTGCCGGCGCAGACCATCAGGGCGTAGGGCCGGCCCTCGAGACGCCCCAGCACGGGATAGTAAGCGCGGTCGAAGAAGGCTTTCATCTCACCGGAGATCGCCGCCAGGTTCTCCGGACAGACGAACAGGTAGCCGTCGGCCTCAAGAAGGTGGTCTGGCCCGGCCTCGGTGGCCTCAAGGATCCTGACCCGCGCCTCACCACCGTCACGGGCGGCGGCCTCGGCGGCTTGGGCCATCTGGCGCGAACCACCGGTACGTGAATGATAGACGATCAGCAGCGACTTCATGGGGCCAGCATAGGCGACATCGCCATGCTCACACAGGCCAGCAGGCCGCCGCCCTTCGAGCGGACCCAGATTGGCCGCTGAATTTTCCACCAAGCCACGACAGGGCCGGAACCGGTCGGGCGGTCAGCGACTTTCTCCGTCCAACAGGAGATTTCCATGGCCATGATCCAGGGCTTGGGCCTGCAAAGCGCCCCCGCAGCCGGCTTTTCGGACCCCAACAGCCTCCACCGGGGGCTGGCGCGGTGGAACCGCAGCCGGCTTTCCCCGTCTATCCCGCGCAATGACTGGCGGCTGGAGCTGAACCGCGACCTGCGGATGCAGCAGAAGGAAGGGGAGTTCATCGAGGCCTTCCGCGCACGCATCCAGGACGAGATCGCACAGGTTCCCACCTATCCTGAGGGGTTCATCGCCTGGTTCGAGGGGCTGAAGGATAACGGTCCGGGCCAGTGGGACCCGCTATTCGACTGGATCGCCACGGAGGCCGACCTGGAGCAGATCTCGTGGTTCCTCACCCAGGAAGCCGCGGGCGAAGCCGGGTTCGACGACCTGGTCGCCCTGACCCAGGTCAAGCTCCCGGCGCGGCCGAAGCTGGAGCTGGCCCGGAACTACTGGGATGAGATGGGCCGGGGCAATATGGGCGGCATGCACGGGCCGATGCTCGACATGACGGTGCAGGGCCTGGAGCTGGCGCCCACCATCGAGGGCACGCTCTGGCAGTCCCTGGCGCTCGCCAACACCATGACCGCCTTCGCCGCCACCCGACGATATGCCTACCACTCGGTGGGCGCCCTGGGTGTCGTGGAGCTCACCGCCCCGACCCGGGTGGCCTCCGTGGCCGCAGGCCTCAAGCGCCTGGGCGTGGCGCCTAAACTGCGCAAGTACTTCGATCTGCACGCGGTTCTGGACGTCGAGCATTCCAAGGCCTGGAACGCCGAAGCGCTGATGCCGCTGGCCCAGGAGCACCCCGAGGTGCTGCCCGCCATCGCCGAAGGCGCAATCATGCGCCTGCGCTGTGGCGAGCAGTGCTTCGAGGCCTATCGCGCCTTCCTGTGGGCCGGCGCCCGCACCGGTCAGACCGTTCTCCTCAAGGAGTCGGCCTGACCCAGCTTGGCGAGGGGTCAGTCCCCCTTAGAGG
>JAHUZY010000446.1 GCA_019264505.1 Phenylobacterium sp.
TCTCTACACCGACCGCGGGGTCTACCGCCCCGGCGAGACGGTCCATCTGAACGCCCTGCTGCGCGATCGCGAAGCCCGGGCGGTGAAGGACCGCAAGGGCGCCATCGTGGTGCGCCGGCCATCGGGCGTCGAATACCGCCGGTTCGCCTTTGACGGCGCGCCCCTGGGGTCCGCCGCCGCCAATATCGCCCTGCCCCGCAGCGCGCCTCGGGGCCGCTGGCGCGCCACAGTGGAGATCGAAGGGCTGAAGGACCCGGCCGG
This sequence comes from Phenylobacterium sp., assembly GCA_019264505.1. Taxonomy (GTDB): domain Bacteria; phylum Pseudomonadota; class Alphaproteobacteria; order Caulobacterales; family Caulobacteraceae; genus Phenylobacterium. The sequence continues at coordinate 262 of JAHUZY010000446.1, forward strand.
CGAGGTGGTCTTCGCCGTCGAGGACTTCGCCCCTCAGCGCCTGGCGGTCACCGTCACCGGTCAGGAGACGGCCCCCGTGACCGCCGGTCAGAGCCGCAATCTCGATGTCAGCGCCCGCTTCCTCTATGGGGCGCCAGGCTCGGGCCTGCAGGCCGAGGGCGAGGCCCGCCTGCGCGTCGATCCCAACCCGTTCCCCGCCTATGAGGGCTACCAGTGGGGCGACCAGCGCGAGCCCTTCCAGGAGGCCTTCGTCGAGTTGGGCCGCACAGTCACCGACGGGGAGGGCCGGGCCGTCATCACCCTGCCGCCCCAGGCGGCCGACAGCGCCCAGCCGCTGGTGGCGGCGACCACGGTCAGCGTCTTCGAGCCCGGCGGCCGGCCCGTCCGGGAGTCCCTGGATCTGAAGATCCGGCCCCGATCGACCTATCTGGGGGTCAAGGTCAGCCAGGCTGAAGCCGCCCGGGGCGGCGACCCCACGGTCAGCCTCGAGCTGATTTCCGTCGATCCCACGGGCCGGCGCATCGCCGCGCCCGGAGTGAGCTGGCGGCTGGTGTCGGAGAACTGGGACTATGACTGGTTCCAGCAGGACGGCCGCTGGCAGTGGCGGCGGACCAGCCGCGACGCCCTGGTGGACCAGGGGAGCGTCAATCTGTCGGCCGCCGAGGCCGCACGCCTGACAAAGCGTCTGGGCTGGGGCGACTATCGCATCGAACTGACCGGGCCCGACGGCGCGGCCAGCGTCATCCGCTTCACCTCCGGCTGGGGCGCGCCTGCCGAGGACGCCGAAGCGCCCGACATCGTCCGGGTGAGCGCCGGCGACAAGACCTACGCCCAGGGCGACACGGTCGAGATCACGCTCAAGCCGCCCTATGCCGGCGAGGTCCAGGTGGCGGTGGCCACCGACCGGGTGCTCGATTTCCGCACCCTGACCGTGGGCGAGAACGGCGCCACGGTCCGCTTCCAGAGCGACGCGAGCTGGGGCGGCGGGGCCTATGTGATGGTCACCGTCGTCCAGCCCCGGGACCCGGTGCAGACACCCAAGCCCCGGCGGGCGCTGGGACTGGTCTATGTTCCCCTCGACCCCAAGGCCCGAAAGCTGGAGGTCGATCTCGGCACGCCGGAAAAGGCCGGCGCCCGCGAGGCCCTGTCGGTGCCGATCACCGTCAGGGGCGCGGGTCTTGGCCAGCGGGTGCGCGTCACCCTGGCCGCTGTGGACGAAGGCATATTGCGCCTGACCCGGTTTGAGAGCCCTGATCCGGCCAAGTGGTATTTCGGCAAACGGGCGCTCGGCGTCGACTATCGTGACGACTATGGCCGGCTGCTCGACCCCAATCTCGGGGCCCCGGCCAATGTGAACTTCGGTGGCGATGAGATCGGCGGCGAGGGCCTGACGGTCACCCCGATCAAGACCGTGGCCCTGTGGTCCGGCGTGGTGGAGACCGGGCGGGACGGCAAGGCGACCATTCAGCTGTCGGCGCCGGACTTCAACGGCGAGCTGCGGCTGATGGCGGTGGCCTGGACCGACGACGCCGTCGGTTCGACCTCCAAACCCCTGGTGGTCCGCGAGCCGGTGGTGGCCGAACTGGCCCTGCCCCGCTTCCTGGCGCCGGGCGACAGCGCCTTCGCCACCCTGGAGCTGCACAATATCGAGGGCCGGGCGGGCGAATACATCGCCCAGCTCACCGGCGACGGCGGCATCCTCGCCCCCTTCCGCAAGGCCTATGAGCTGGCCGTCGGCCGGCGCCTGGCCGAGCGTGTCCCCCTCGAAGCGCCGCGGGTGGCCGGCATCGGCAAGGTGAGCCTGGCCGTCACAGGTCCTGGGTTCTCGACCAGCCGGGACTATCCGATGGAGACGCGGCTGGGCTGGGGTCGCATCACCCGCACCACCACGACCCTGCAGCAGCCCGGCGCGGCCTTCACGCCTCAGCCTGACCAGCTGGCCGGACTGGCGGCCGGCGACGCCACCTTGCAGGTCAGCTATTCACCGTTCCGCGGCTTCGATCCGGGGCCGATCGCGGTGTCTCTGCTGCGCTATCCCTATGGCTGCACCGAACAGCTGGTCTCGGCGGCCTATCCCCTGCTCTATGCCGGCAATGTCTCGCAGGATCCCAAGGCGCGACGGGCCAGCGCGGGCCTGACCCAGGCGGTCATCCGCCTGCTGGATCGCCAGACCCTGGACGGCGCCTTTGGCATGTGGCGGGTGGGCGACGGCGAGGCAGACGCCTGGCTCGGCGCCTACGCCACCGACTTCCTGATCGAGGCCCAGAAGGCCGGCGCCCCGGTGCCGGCCGCGGCCCTGGAGCGGGCGCTCGGCGCCATGCGGCACATCTCCCGTCCGGAGGGCTGGGCCAACATCTCCTACCGACTGGAATATCCCAGCTGGTGGGCGGGCTCGCCCCAGGCCTCGGAGGCGGCCACCGCCGCCATGCGCCGACGGGCCTCGGCCTACGCCCTCTATGTCCTGGCCAAGGGCGGGCGGGGCGACCTCGGCCGCCTGCGCTGGTGGCACGATGTGCAGATGAAGTCCGAGACCTCGCCGCTGGCCAAGGCCCATGTGGGGGCCGGTCTCGCCCTGATGGGCGACAAGGCGAGGGCCCGTTCGGCCTTCCGCCAGGCGGTCCGCGCCCTGGGCTACCGCGAGGAGAGCGACTGGTATCAGAGCCCCCTGCGAGACCTGGCCGCCGTCATCGCGCTCGCCTATGAGGCCGGCGAAACCGAGATCGCCCGCGAGCTGCAAGGCCGGCTGGAGAATTCGGTGGAAGATCCCGAGGCGCTGAACACCCAGGAACAGGCGCGGCTGCTGCAGGCCGCCAACGCCATGATGACCGCCGCCGGCCCCCTGAAGATCGAAGGCTCCGGCGCCATCCCCCTGGCCGCAGTGGCCGGCGGCCCGCGCTGGGCGGTGGGCAAGCTGGCGGAGTCCCGCTTCGTCAACGCCGGATCGGGCGCGGTCTGGCGCACCGTGACGGTCACAGGCGCGCCGGTCGCAGCCCCGGCGGCGACCAGCAATGGCCTCATCCTGCAGAAGCGCCTGCTGAGCTTCACCGGCGGGCCGGTGGACGCAGGCGCCCTGACCCAGGG
>JAHUZY010000489.1 GCA_019264505.1 Phenylobacterium sp.
CCCATGAGGGCGCGCTTGGTGGGATCACGGTCGCCGCCGGCCCCGAACACGACGATCAGCCGGCCGCGGGTATGGGGCCTAAGGGCCGAAAGGGCGGTCTTCAGGCCGTCGGGGGTGTGGGCGTAGTCTACATAGGCTTCACCGCCACGGGGGCCAGAGCCGACCCGCTGCATGCGGCCCGGCGCGCCCTGCAGGCGCTCCAGAGCGGCCAGGACCGTTTCGATGCTCTCGCCGGCCGCCAGGCACAGGCCTGCGGCGGCCAGGGCGTTGGCGGCCTGGAACGCGCCGGCCAGGGGCAGTCGCAGGTCGAAAGTCCGGCCGTCATGGGACAGGCTCATCCGCTGACCATCGGGCAGCAGCTCGCGGCGGTTCAGACGCAGGCTCTGGCCTGACTCGCCCACCGAGAGGATGGCGTGACCTGCCTGGACCGCGGCTGCGGCGAAGGGGCCAAAGGCGTCGGAGTCTGCGTTGAGGACCGCGGTCCCGCCCCGGGGCAGCAGGGTCTCGAACAGCCGCAGCTTGGCCGCCCGGTAGCTGTCCATGTCGCCGTGATAATCCAGGTGATCCTGGGTGAGGTTCAGGAAGCCGGCGGCCTTGAGGGTCACGCCGTCCAGCCGACGCTGGTCGATGCCGTGTGACGAGGCCTCCAGGGCCAGATGGGTGACGCCCATCCCGGCCAGCTGCGACAGAAGCTGGGCCACGTCCCCGGCGTCCGGCGTGGTCAGACCCGGCGGGGTCAGCTGCTCGTCCAGGTCCGGCCCCGAGGCCAGGACTCCGAGGGTGCCCATGCTCGCGGCGCGGCGACCGGCGCTGGCGAAGATCTGGCGGCAGAAGGTGGCGACAGAGGTCTTGCCGTTGGTGCCCGTGACCGCCACGCAGACCGGCGGCTGGGCGCCCCAGAAGCTGGCGGCGGCCAGGGCGTAGGCTCGACGGGGATCGGCGACCTGCAGCACCGGGACATCCAGCCCGTCTATGGCTGATCCGGACAGAATGGCGACCGCGCCAGCCTGGACGGCCTGGGCGGCGAAGGCCGCGCCATCGGCCTGCGACCCTGGCAGGGCGGCGAACAGGAAGCCGGGCTGAACCTTTCGGCTGTCGGCGGTCACGCCGGCGATTTCAGGGTCCTGATCCAGGTTGCGGGCCAGCAAGTCGGAGAGACGGGACATCAGCGGGCCTCCGCCAGGACGGTGGGCGCAGACGCCAGACGCGGCTGGTTTTCCAGCGGCCCGACATGGCGCGAGACCCCCAGGAACGGGGCGATGCGGGAGATCACATGGCCGGTGGCCGGGGCGGCGACCCAGCCGCCCGTGGAATAGCCGAAGGTCTCCGGCGTGCCATGGGGCTCGTCCAGCAGGATCAGGACGAAGTAGCGGTCATTTTCCAGGGGGCCGTCAGATGGGAAGACCGCCGCAAAGGACGACACCTGACGCTTGCCGTTGTAGCGGCGGATCTCGGGATCATACTTCTCGCCGGTGCCGGTCTTGCCGCCGACGCTGAGCCCGGGGGCGTCGGCCTTGCCGCCGCTGCCGCCAGTGACATTGGCGCGCATGATCTGCAGCATCTGGGCCGAGGTGGTCTCCGACAGCACCCGCTTGGCTTCCGGACGATAGCCCGGGGCCTGTTTGCGGATGGTGAGCGGCACCAGCTTGCCGCCGTTGAGCAGGGGCAGCATGGCGCGGGTCAGCGCCAGGGGAGAGACGTTCATGCCGTGGCCGAAGGATGTGGAGGCGACAGCGTCCTCATTCCACACCTTGGGCGTCAGTGGCGAGGCCGATTCCTTCAGTTCGACGTCGGCCGCAGTGGTCAGGCCAAGGGCGGTGAAATAGCGGCTAAGGCGCTCCGGACCCACGCCCACCGCAAGCCTGGCGGTGCCGATGTTGGAGGAATGCTGGAACACCTCAACCAGGCTAAGCACCTTCCGCGAGGCGTGGTAGTCGCTGATCGTGCGATAGCCGAGCTTGTAAGGCTCGCGGGCGTCGAAGGTCGACGCCATGGTCGCCACGCCGGTGTCGAGGCCGATGGCGACCGTGAAAGCCTTGAAGGTCGAGCCCATTTCAAAGACGGACGAAGCCGCCCGGTTCAGCCGCTCATTGGCGGTGGCCTTGCTGGCGAAATTGGGATCGAAATCCGGATAGCTGGCGAGGCCGAGGATTTCACCGGTGTGGACATGGGCCACGATGCCCACCGCCCCCTTGGGGCCGTAAGTCTGCGCAGCCTTGCGAAGTTCATCCTCCAGAGCCCCCTGGACCCGGAGGTCTATGGAGAGGGCCATTTCGCCCGAGCCCCGGGCCAGACTCCGGATGTCTTGATTCAGGGCGAGCTCGGCGCCCGCGAGACCTTCGCCGCCTGTGTCTGCGAAGCCGATCAGGTGCGAGGCGGTATGGTTGAGCGGATAGACCCGCTTCTGCTCAGGCTCGAAGGAAACGCCCGGCAGGCCGAGGTCGTGAATGGCTGACTTCTGGACAGGGGTCATGCCCCCCACCAGGAAGGTGCGGCGTTCGGAATTCAAGGCGCGGTCAAGACGCTCGGCCGGCACCTCCGGAAGGGCGCGGGCCAGCGCCTGGCGCGTCGCGGCGCGATCCCAGACCTCGGAGGGGTCAACATAGAGGCCATAGTGCAGGAGGTCGGCGGCCAGCAGCCGACCTTCCCGGTCGACGATGTCAGCCCTGGCCTGCGGGGGAATCCAACCCGGTCCGCCGCCGCCGCTCGACCCTGAGAACAGCGCCGCCTGGGTGGCGCCCATGGCCAGGGCGCCGAAGCCCAGACCGAAGAACAGCATGACCAGGAAGATGCGGATCCGCGCGTCGTCCTCCACGCGACCTGCCGCGCGGGCGCGCTCGAAGGCGTGCTCCAGGCGCCAGAGGGCGGCGCCCAGCCAGCGAAGGCCGAAGGGGAACCTGCGCGTGACCACGCCGGCGAGACTCATGGGGCGGCCTCCAGCCTTGGCGCGGCCGGCGGGGCGGGCGCGGGCTTGGGCGGGGCCAGGGCGGCCAGGGAGTCGGCCGTGGTCTCCCGGGCCACATCCACAGGCCCCATCTCCAGATAGGTGGTCGACAGATGCTCTATCCGGGAGGGCTGCTCCAGGTGCGCGACCTCAGCCTCCAAGAGGCGGATCTGCGCCCGCTCTGAGGCGATCTGGCGCTCCACCGAAGCGATCTCGGCCCGCTCGCGGCTGGCGATCGTCTTGGCGAGATAGACGCTCATGATCAACAAGACCAGCAGGCCAAGCGCGATCACATCGACGAGGCGGAAGCCGCGGATACGGCGATTGAGCACGCTCATGCCGCAGCCCTCCAGACCGGCGCCTCGGTGCGCACGGCCGCCCGCAGCTTGGCGGACCGGGCCCGGGGATTGGCGTCCAGCTCCAACTGGCCGGAGGTGCGGGCGCCGTTGAAGCTCAGGGTGAAGCTCGGAGCGCGGGCGTCCTCGACGGGCGGCAGGTGGCGCGAGCCGGCGGGGGTGCGGCCAGCGCGCTCGGCCAGGAAGGCCTTCACGATCCGGTCCTCCAGGGAATGGAAGGTGACGACGGCCAGTCGGCCGCCAGGCTTGAGAACCCGTTCAGCGGCGATGAGGCCGGCCTCGAGCTCGGCCAGTTCGTCGTTCACGGCGATGCGCAGGGCCTGAAAGGAGCGCGTGGCCGGGTGGGACTTGGCGCCGCGGCGACCGCCCAGGACGCCTTCAATGAAGTCCGCGAGCTCGGCGGTGCGCGTGAACGGCTGCTGCACCCGTCGCCTGGCGATCGCGCCGGCGATGCGGCGGGACTTCTTCTCCTCGCCATAGACGAACAGGATGCGGGCCAGATCCTCGGGCTCGGCGGTGTTGACCAGATCGGCGGCGGTTTCGCCCTGGTCGCCCATCCGCATGTCCAGGGGGCCGTCGCGCAGGAAGGAGAAGCCGCGGTCAGCCTCGTCCAGCTGCATGGAAG
>JAHUZY010000491.1 GCA_019264505.1 Phenylobacterium sp.
CTTAAGGCCACAGCATGGCCCTGCGCGACTTCGCCCTGATCGTCCTCGTCTGTCTCATCTGGGCGACCAACAACATCATTTCGAAGTACGTGGTGGCCGACCTCGCCGTGCCGCCGCTGTTCTACGCGGCCGTGCGGTTCGCCCTGGTGGCGCTGATCACCTTGCCCTGGCTGCTGCCCATGCCGCGCCCCCGCTGGCGACTGCTGGTGGTGGCCCTGCTGATGGGGGGCGGCAATTTCGCCCTGCTGTTCATTGGCCTGCAGACCGCCACGGCTTCGGCCGCCGCCGTGGTCATCCAGCTGGGCGTGCCCATCACCACAGTGCTGTCCATGGTCATGCTGGGCGAACAGGTCCGCTGGAGGCGGGGCATCGGCATCACCCTGACCCTGTCTGGCGCTCTGCTGGTCATGTGGGATCCGGGCGGCTTTGTGGTCTCCACCGGCCTGCTGTTCGTGGTCGCCGCGGCCTTCCTGGGCTCGCTCGGCGCAGTGATGATGAAACAGATGGGCGGGGTCCGGCCGCTTCAGTTCCAGGCCTGGGTCGGCTTCGCCTCCTTCTGGCCCCTGGCGGCCCTGTCCCTGTGGCTCGAGCCGGGGCAGGTGGCGGCGGGGGTCGCCGCCGGCTGGCCCTTCCTGGTGGCGGTGGTCTTCTCCGCCGTGGTCGTCTCAGTGGCCGCCCATACCGCCTATTACGGCCTGATCCAGCGCTATGAGGCCAATCTGATCTCGCCGCTGACCCTGATGACGCCGCTGGCCACCATTGCGCTGGGCGTGATGATCATGAGCGACCCCTTCGGGCCGCGTATGGCCATCGGTACGGCCGTCGCCCTGGCCGGTGTGCTGATCATCGCGCTTCGGCCCAATCAGGTCGCCCCCCTCTTGCTCGCCTGGCGAAATCGCGCCGAATAGGGCCATGGACATCATTCCCGCGCCTTCGCCCAACTTCAACGAACGGGCCGGTCCTCCGGACATCCTGCTGCTGCACTATACCGGGATGGAGAGCGGGGAGGCGGCCATCGCCCGTCTGCGCGACCCTGAGGCCAAGGTCAGCTCCCACTATGTGGTGGAGGAGGATGGCCGCATCTTCACCCTGGTGGCCGAGGAACGGCGGGCCTGGCATGCCGGCGTCTCGTTCTGGAAGGGCGAGCGCGACATCAATGGCCGCTCCATCGGCATCGAGATCGTCAATCCGGGCCACGAGTTCGGCTATCGCCCCTTTCCCGACGCCCAGATCGCCGCGGTGATTGCTCTGGCCGACGACATCCGCACCCGCTGGATGATCGCCGACGGCGACATCATCGGCCATTCCGATGTGGCCCCGAACCGCAAGATCGATCCGGGCGAGCTCTTCCCGTGGAAGACCCTCGCCGAGGCCGGGCACGGCCTGTGGGTCGAGCCCGACGCTGCGCCCGGCGCGCCCCTGATCGAGGGCGCCGAAGGGGCAGGGGTCTTCGCCCTCCAGGCCGGCTTGACCCGCCTGGGCTATGAATGTCCGCCGTCCGGTCAGTTCGACGCGGCCACCACCACCATCGTCAGCGCCTTTCAGCGGCACTGGCGGCCCCATCAGGTGGACGGAATCGCCGATGGCGAGACGCGGGCGCGGTTGATCGCGCTTCTGCGGGCCCAGGCCTGATGCATCCGGCCCCGCCCTTCCGGGTGTCGGAGGTCGAGGCGCTGATCGACCATCTGACCGCCTATCCCTTCATGGGGCTGTTCTCGGCGGGGGAGGCGGGCCTGAGGGTGGCCCACGCGCCTGTCGTCCTGCGACGGACAGGGGAGGGCGTGGCGCTCGACTTCCATCTCTCGCGAAACAACATCCTGACGCCCCTCTTCGCCAAGGGGGCTGTCGCCCTGGCCGTTTCCCAGGGGCCGGAGGCCTATGTGAGCCCCGACTGGTATGAGCGCCCCGATCAGGTCCCGACCTGGAACTATCTGACCGTCGAGGCGGAGGGCGAGGTGACGCCGCTGGGCGAGGCGCACCTGGTCCAGATCCTCGACGACCTGTCGGCCCGGGCCGAAGCCAGGCTCGCCCCCAAACCGGCGTGGACCCGCCACAAGATGTCGAAGGGACGCTTCGACGCCATGCTGGCCGGCATCCAGGGCTTTCGCCTGCGGCCCCATCGTCTGGAGGGGACCTTCAAGCTCTCGCAGAACAAGCCGCCGGAGGTTCGTCAGCGGATCGCCGCGGCGCTTGGCGATCATCCCATCGCCGACGCCATGGGACAGGGCGCCTCCAACTGACACCCTTGACCGCGGGCGCCCCTGCGCCCACTGATCTGCGCGGATCAGACGGCTGGGCGGCCGCGGCCGCTTTTTGCGGTCGAGGAAAGTCCGGGCTCCACGACGACATGGCGGCGGGTAACGCCCGCCGGGGGCGACCCCAGGGATAGCGCCACAGAAAGCAAACCGCCTCTCTCCGGAGAGGTAAGGGTGAAAGGGTGCGGTAAGAGCGCACCGCGTTGGCGGCGACGTCGACGGCACGGCAAGCCCCGCCAGGAGCAAGACCGAATAGGGATTCCGCGCCGGCGCAAGCCGGTAGGGCCGTCGTTGGCCTGAGGCGTCCGGGTTGGTCGCGAGAACCGTCCCGCAAGGGCCGGTCCAGAGGAATGGTCGCCGCATCCGGCGCTGGGGTTCGCCCTGGCCCGGGTGGCACAGAACCCGGCTTATAGGCCGTCTGATCCGCCGCTCTCCCATTGTCGCCAACTGAGCGATGCGACCAATCCCCACTATACTTAACATGTTCCATGTATGTTCTGTGGAGTGTTTACGCGCGTTAACCATAAACCTCGTGCGACATCTTTGTATTCTGGGGATTCCGCCCCCCAGAGTCATTGCAGCCCAATCCATCCCATGTTAACCCAATTCTTGTTCGCTGCGGGCTGGCGGACCCCGTGGGCGTTCTTGCGGGATGGTTGGGGCGGCGACCTGTGGGGGGTCGCGAGAGAGGGCGTCGGGCGCGAATGTTTGTCTCGACCTTCGAGAAGCAGCTGGACGCAAAGCGGCGCCTCGTGGTGCCGCAGGAGTTCCGCGCCCTCGTGTCGGGTCCCTTCGACGGCGTCGTCTGCTTTCCCTCCATCGAGGCCGACTGCATCGAAGGCGGCGGCAAGGCCCTGTTCGATCGCTACAATGGCCTGATCGAGGAGCTGGAGTTCGGCGATCCTCTGCGCTCGGCCCTCGAGGTTTCGGTGCTGGGCGGCATGGCCCGCCTGTCCTTCGACACCGCCGGTCGCGTGACCTTGCCGGAATCCCTGTGTGACCTGTTTGGCCTGACCGACTGGGTCGTCATCGTCGGCCTGGGCGACCGCTTCCAGATCTGGGAGCGCGAAGCCTTCCAGGCTCACCGCGCCGCCCAGCGTGAACTGGCCCGCGAGGGCCTGGCCAAGATGCGCGCCGATCAGCGCGCCGCCCGTCTGGGGATGGCCGGATGAGCGCGCCCCATCTTCCCGTCCTGCTGGCCGAAGTGGTCGAGGCCATGACCATCGCGCCGGGCGATGTGGTGGTCGATGGCACCTTCGGCGCTGGCGGCTACACCCGCGCCTTCCTGGCGGCGGGCGCCAGGGTCACCGCGTTTGACCGCGATCCTACCGCCGCCCGTTTCGCCGCCGACTTGCCGGCCGAGCGCTTCACCCTGGTCTGCGCGCGCTTTTCCGAGATGGACGAGGTTCTGGGGGAGGGCGGCGCCGACAGCGTGGCCC
>JAHUZY010000492.1 GCA_019264505.1 Phenylobacterium sp.
GTCTGAGGGGCGTGACGCCGCCGAGGCGGCCCTGGTCGCGGCCGGGGCGGTCGCTATCGGCCAACAATCGCCGCGGCTGCCCAACACGCTTTGTATCGCCGCCCCGGGGTTTCCGGCCGAACTGCAGGTCATGACCCTGGACCTCGCCGGGATCATGGTCAGCGCCGGATCGGCCTGTTCCTCGGGCAAGGTGAAGGCCAGTCACGTCCTGTTGGCCATGGGCCTCGATCAACTGGCCGGCGCGGCGATCCGCGTCTCGGGCGGCTGGTCCAGTGGGGCGCAGGACTGGAAACACATGGTCGAAGCCTGGATCACGGCTTACGACCGCCACGCCGCGCGCCGTCGCGCGCCTGCGGCCTGAAGGAAGAACAATGCCCGCCGTCAAAAAGACCGTCGATTCTGTCGAGGCCCTGGAGCGCTACCAGCATGGCTTCATCACCAGCGTCGACCAGGAGTTCGCGCCCAAGGGCCTGAGCGCCGACATTGTCCGCTTCATCTCCGCCAAGAAGCAGGAGCCGGAATGGATGCTGGAGTGGCGCCTGGCGGCCTATGAGCGCTGGCTGGCCATGGACGAGCCGGACTGGGCCAAGGTCAACTATCCCAAGATCGACTACCAGGACTCCTACTACTACGCCGCGCCCAAGGAGAAGATCGGGCCGATGAGCCTGGACGAGGTGGATCCGGAGATCCTGGCCACCTACGCCAAGCTCGGCATCCCCCTGCGCGAACAGGAGGTTCTGGCCGGGGTCCAGGGCGCGCCGAAATACGCCGTGGATGCGGTGTTCGACAGCGTTTCGGTGGTCACCACCTTCAAGAAGGAGCTGGCCGCCGTCGGGGTGATCTTCTGCTCGTTCAGCGAGGCGGTGCGCGAGCATCCTGAGCTGGTGAAGAAATACCTCGGCACCGTGGTGCCGGCCTCGGATAACTATTTCGCCTGCCTCAACAGCGCAGTCTTCTCCGACGGCAGCTTCGTCTATGTGCCGCCGGGCGTTCGCTGCCCCATGGAGCTATCGACCTATTTCCGCATCAATGCCGCCGAAAGCGGCCAGTTCGAGCGGACCCTGATCATCGCCGACAAAGGCGCCTACGTCTCCTATCTGGAGGGCTGCACGGCGCCCATGCGGGACGAGAACCAGCTGCATGCCGCGGTGGTCGAACTGGTCACCCTGGACGATGCGGAGATCAAATATTCCACCGTCCAGAACTGGTATCCCGGCGATCCGGAGACCGGCAAGGGCGGCATCTACAACTTCGTCACCAAGCGCGCCGACTGCCGGGGCGACCGCTCCAAGGTGTCCTGGACCCAGGTGGAGACCGGCTCGGCCATCACCTGGAAGTACCCGTCCTGCGTCCTGCGCGGGAAGGACAGCGTGGGCGAGTTCTATTCCATCGCCATCACCAATGGCCGCCAGCAGGCCGACACCGGCACCAAGATGATCCATCTCGGAGAAGGCACGCGGTCGCGGATCATCTCCAAGGGCATCTCGGCCGGTCGGTCGTCCAACACCTATCGCGGCCTTGTCTCGGCCCACCCCAAGGCCAAGGGCGCGCGGAACTTCACCCAGTGTGACAGCCTGCTGATCGGCAAGACCTGCGCCGCCCACACCGTGCCCTACATCGAGGCCCGCAACGGCCAGTCGGTGTTCGAGCACGAGGCCACCACCACCCGCCTGTCGGACGACCAGCTCTTCTATGTGATGCAGCGTGGGCTCTCCCAGGAGGAGGCCGTCCAGCTGCTGGTCAACGGCTTCGTCAAGGACGTGCTGCAGGAGCTCCCCATGGAGTTCGCCGTCGAAGCCCAGAAGCTCGTCGCCATCTCACTCGAAGGGTCCGTCGGATGACCCATGATCAAGCTCGGACCCTGTCTATGACTCTGAAAGCCGCCTTCGAAGCCGAACATGCCCGCCGGGAGGCCGAGCGCCTGGCCCGGGAAGCGGCGGAACAGCAGCGACAGGCGGAAGATCTGGCCCGCGCCGAAGGCCTGGAAGCGATCCTGGCCAAGGACAGCGAGTTTCTGGCGAGCCGCGGCGTCGGGCTCGAGCGCCGTCGCTATACGGTGACCCTCGACCACGCCGACTACCGGATCGCCGCCTATTTCGAGGATGGTCAGGTGAGCGTGACGGCCTCGGACAAACGCAACGCCACCACCTCGGCGGCGCCGCGCAAGCAGCAGTTCGCCGAAAGCGTCGAGGACGCCGTGCTGATCATGGCGCAATTTCTGGCTGACGAGACCCGCTGATGCTGTCGATCAAAAACCTGCACGCCCGCGTCGAGGCCGCCGAAATCCTCAAGGGCCTGAGCCTGGAACTGCCGGCCGGCGAAGTCCACGCGATCATGGGGCCCAATGGCGCGGGCAAGTCGACCCTGTCCTACGTGCTGACTGGCCGCCAGGGCTATGAGGTCACCGACGGGACCGCCACCCTGGACGGGGAAGACCTGCTCAGCCTGGAAGCCAATGAGCGCGCCGCGCGCGGGGTCTTCCTGTCGTTCCAGTATCCGCTGGAAATCCCCGGCGTCCCGGCCATGACCTTCCTGCGGACGGCCATGAACGCCCAGCACAAGGCGCGCGGCGAGCCGGAGATCAGCGCCACCGACTTCCTGAAGCGGGCCCGCGAGGTGGCGGGTCAGCTGAAGATGGACTTCGACATGCTGAAGCGGCCGCTAAACGTCGGCTTCTCCGGCGGTGAGAAGAAGCGGATGGAAATCTTTCAGATGGCGATGCTTTCGCCCCGTCTGCTGATCCTGGACGAGACCGATTCCGGCCTGGATATCGACGCCCTGAAGATCGTCGCCGACGGGGTCAACGCCCTGCGCAGTCCGGACCGGGCCATGCTGGTCATCACCCACTATCAGCGCCTGCTGGACTATATCCGTCCCGACAAGGTGCACGTGCTGGCCGCCGGCCGCATCGCCGCCACCGGCGGCCCCGAACTGGCTCACGAGCTGGAGCGGGAAGGCTATGACAAGTATGCGAGGGCCGCTTGACCCTCTCACTGGCCCTTGAGGCGCGCGACCTCTCTCAGCTGCCCAGCCGTCGGGACGAAGACTGGCGCTGGACGGACCTGCGCGGCCTGATCCGCGAACTGCCGGCGCCCTCTCCCGAGGTGAGCGCAGGCCTGTCGCCTGGCCCATTCGGCGACGAGGGCGAGGCCGAGCTGCTCGTGGTCAATGGTCGTGTCCGTGGGGACGCGGGACTGCTCACCCTGAGTGACGGCGAGGCGAGGGTGGTGCGCCTCCGCTTTGTCGCCGCCACGGCCGCCACCGGGCATGGGGTCAAGCTGGCCGTCAGTCTGGCCCCCGGGGCGCATCTGACCCTGCTGGAATCCTATGAGGGCCAGGCGCCGGACTATCTGGCCGATGCGGCCTTGAGCGTCCGACTGGAGACGGGGGCTCGGCTTGAGCGCATCGTCCTGGCAAGCGATCACGCCGAGGGGGTCAGCGTCAGCACCGCGAGCGTCAGCCTGGCGCCTGGAGCAGACTTCGCCCAGACGGTGCTCACCGACGGGGCGCGACGTCAGCGCCTGGAGACCCGGGTCGAGCATCCCGGCCAGGACGCCAAGGTGCGGATGGACGGCGCCTATTTGATCGCCGACCGCCGGCATGCGGACCTGACCACGGCGGTCAACCACGCCGGAACGGACGGAACCACCGACCAGCTGGTCAAGGGTGTGGTGGCCGACCAGGGCCGAGGCGTCTTCCAGGGCCGGATCACCGTCAACCCTGGGGCTGATCGCACCGACGCGCGGATGGGACACCATGCCCTGCTGCTGTCGGACCGGGCCGAGGTCAACGCCAAGCCGGAACTGCTGATCTTCGCCGACGACGTGGCCTGCGCCCACGGCAATACGGTCGGCGCGCTCGATGAGGACGCCCTGTTCTACGCCCAGCAGCGCGGGATCCCCGAGGCTGAGGCCCGGGCCATGCTGACCGAGGCCTTCATCGGCGAGGTCATAGACCGCATCGTCCATGACGGCGCCCGCGAGGTCGCCCGCGCCTGGGCCGCCAAACGGCGGGCGGGCTGATGGCGTTCGACGTCGAGGCGGTGCGCGCCGAGTTCCCCATCCTGCAGCGACAGGTGAACGGCCACCCGCTGGTCTATCTGGACTCTGCGGCCTCGGCCCAGAAGCCGCGCGCTGTGATCTCGGCCATGAGCCGGGCGATGGAGTCCTCCTACGCCAACGTCCATCGCGGCCTGCACACCCTGGCCAATGAGACCACCGAGGCGTTCGAGCAGGCCAGGGGGTCCGTGGCCCGGTTTATCGGCGCGGAGATCGACGAGGTCGTCTTCACCAAGGGCGCCACCGAAGCCATCAATCTGGTCGCCGCAGGGCTGGGCGCGGGGCTGAAGGCCGGCGACGAGATCCTGCTCACCCAGATGGAGCACCACGCCAACATCGTCCCGTGGCACTTCCTGCGCGAACGCCTGGGCGTCGTGCTGCGGTTCGCCCCCGTCACCGACACTGGCGAGCTCGATCTGGCGGCCATGAGCCAGATGATCGGCCCACGCACAAAGGTGGTGGCCTTCAGCCACATGTCGAATGTGCTGGGCACCGTGAATCCCGCCGCCGAGATCATCGGGATGGCCAAGGCGGCAGGTGCGCTCACCCTGGTCGATGGTTGCCAGGCGGTCGTTCACCAGGTGGTGGACGTCAAGGCGCTGGACGCCGACTTCTACGTCTTCTCCGGCCACAAGCTCTATGGGCCCACAGGGATCGGCGTCCTCTACGGAAAGCGCAAACGTCTGGCAGACCTGCCGCCCTATCAGGGGGGCGGGGAGATGATCGCCACAGTCACCGAGGACGCCATCACCTATGCGGACTCCCCGCACAGGTTTGAAGCCGGGACCCCGGCCATTATCGAGGCCATCGGCCTGGGCGCGGCCATCGAATGGCTGAGCGGCCTCGATCGGGAGGCTATCGCCGCCCACGAGGCGGGGCTCTACGCCCGGGTTCTCGACCAGCTTTCCGGCGCCAACTGGTTGCGCATCATCGGCGAGGCGCCGGGCAAGGGCGCGATCCTGTCCTTCACCATGGAAGGGGCGCACGCCCACGACGTGGCCCAGATCCTGGATCGCTACGGGGTCGCCGTCCGCGCCGGCGCCCATTGCGCCGAGCCGCTGATGCGGCGGTTCGGCGTCACCTCCAGCGCCCGGGCCTCCTTTGGCCTCTACAACACCGAGGCTGAGGCCGACGCCTTCGCCACCGCCCTTTTCAAGACTCAGACCTTTTTCGCGTGAACGCCATGGATGACGCCCCCGCCACGACCACAGCCGCCACGCCCCTGTCCCAGGCGGAGCTGGACAAGCTGACCGATCAGCTGATCGACAAGCTCAAATCGGTCTATGATCCCGAAATCCCGGTCGACATCTACGAGCTCGGCTTGATCTACAAGGTCGACGTTTCCGACGACAAGGACGTGGCCATCGACATGACCCTGACCGCGCCGGGCTGCCCGGTGGCCGGGGAAATGCCAGGCTGGGTCCATGATGCGGTGATGGAGATCGGCGACATCCGGTCCTGCACGGTCGAGCTGGTTTTTGATCCGCCATGGGATCCTTCGCGGATGTCCGACGAGGCCAAGCTTCAACTCAACATGTTCTGACCCCATATCCTGATCATGGAACCTTTGAACCTCGCCCCCGCGCCCCGCGCCCGCCGTCCCAGGCCCCAGGTCGTCTCCCTGACCGAGGCGGCGGCTGACCGCGTGCGCGACATCATGGCCCGGGCCGACAAGCCCTATGCCGGCCTGCGGGTGGGCGTGAAGAACGGCGGCTGCGCGGGCCAGGAGTATGTCCTGGAGTATGCCGAGACCGCCGGCGCCATGGATGAGGTGGTGCAGGACAAGGGCGTCACCATCCTGGTCGAGCCGAAGGCGGTGCTGTTCCTGATCGGAACGGTGGTGGATTACGAGACCACCGCCCTGTCGTCCAAGTTCGTCTTCCGCAATCCCAACGAGACCGACGCCTGCGGCTGTGGTGAGAGCGTCACCATCGTGCCGCAGACCGACGAGGCCGACGCCTAGGCCCCGCCTCAGCGGCCTTGGAACTGAGCCGGCCGCTTTTGCAGGAAGGCGACGACGCCCTCGCGGGAGTCCTCAGTCAGACCGGCCTCGCGCTGAATGACCCGCTCGGCGTGCAGCTGTTCGGCCCATTCGGCGTCCAGGCCGTCCCAGACCAGCTTGCGGATATAGCCAAGGGCCTTGGGGCCGTTGGCCAGAGCACGGGCAAGCTCCATGGCCGTGTCCATCAGTTGATCGTCAGGGACGTAGCGGTTGATCAGGCCCCACTGTAGGGCCGTCGCCGCTGGCAGCTTCTCGCCCAACAGGGTCAGCTCCATGGCCCGGGCCTTGCCCACCAGCCGGCTCAGCATGTAGGTGGCGCCGCCGTCGGGAACGAGCCCGATGCGCCGGAAGGCCTGCAGGAAATAGCCGCTCTCGCCGGCGACGATCAGATCGCCCATCAGGGCGATGGAGCAGCCGATCCCGGCGGCTGCACCGTTCACCGCGGTGACGATAGGGATCGGATAGTCGCGCATGCGCGTGACGAAGGGATTGTAGACCGTCTCCAACGCGCTGCCGGAGTCCCGCGCCTGGGCCTGCATCTGGTCCTGGGCGGCGGGGGCGTCGGCCCGACCGGTCAGATTGGCGCCTGAACAGAAGCCGCGCCCTTCACCGGTGATCACCACGCAGCGGACGCCGGAGTCAGGCGCCGCGAAGCCAGCCATGGCGTCGTCCAGCTCGGCCATCAGGTCGAGACCCGCGGCGTTGAGGGTCGCCGGATCGCAAAGGGTGACCACCGCCACGCCGTCGGCGACCGAGGTCTTGATCTTGCTGTAGGCCATGACGGAACTCCTCTGGTGCGCGGACTGCGATCCTGGAGGAACCTACGTTGCGTCAGCCAAGGAGGGAATGGGCAGAACCCATCCTCAGGCGGCGTCGGACAGGGGTTCGGCCATGCTGACCCGATTGCGTCCGCCATGCTTGGACGCATAGAGCGCCGCGTCGGCCCGCTCCATCAGGCTGTGGGCCGACTCTCCGGGATGCCGTTCGGCGAAGCCGGCCGAGACCGTGATGTTCCCGAGGTCTTCATTGGTGGAGCGGCGCTTCAGCACCCGCGAGCCAATCTCTTCACGAATCTCTTCGAGCGCCGCGGAGGCGGCCTGGCGATCCTCATTGGGGAAGATCACCGCGAACTCTTCGCCGCCATAGCGCGCGGCCATCCGCGGGGTGGCGCCCACCCGGCCGATGACGCTGGCCACATAGCGGATGACCTGGTCGCCGGTCTGATGGCCCCAGGTGTCGTTGAAACCCTTGAAGTGGTCGATGTCGATCAGGGCGAGGGCCAGGCAGCCGCGGCCGGCGTCGGCCTCCAGGCAGGCCCGCTCGAGCTCCTCGTCAAAGGCCTTGCGGTTGGCGAGGTTGGTCAGGCCATCGGTGGTGGCCTCCCGGCGGACCAGCTCCAGGTGCTCGCGCAAACGGGCGACTTCACTGCTGGATTCGCTGAGGCGCTTTTCGAGAGACTGATTCTCCAGCTGCACCCGTTGGGTCGCGCCGGCCAGGGTCTTCACCGTCGCCTCCAGGCTGGCGACGTCTTTCTCGGCGGCCAGGGACTGGCGGGCGGTGGCCAGGGGGAGGCCATAGGCCATGCTGGATTGCTTGGCGGAGTCGATGGCGGCGGAGACCGAGGCCAATTCGCGGCTCAACTGGTCGCCGGTATCGCGGATCTGTTCATTGAGCTTGGCCTTGGGCAGGTAGAGGGCCGCTAGCTCCTCGCTGACCTGATCGGTAAACGCCGTGCCGGCCGAGAGCATGCGGGTCATTTCCTGACCCAGCGGCCCACCGGGGGCGGCGAGGAAATGGATCCACAGCTCGAAATTCAAGGAGGTCGGCCAGATTCGATGGCGTTCCATCTCTTCGATGGCCTTGCGGGCTAGGCCGAAGCCCTCCGGGCCCCTGAGCCTTATCTCGAGTTCATGAGACATTGACTGCCTTCCCTGCCCACCGCGGCCGACGCACGACCCACGGTTTCCCCCGCACCTCGAGCGTGACCTTAAAGGTCAGAATCAAACGACCGGTTAAGGCGATACCGCCGGTCGCAGATCCTAGTCGTCCCGGGTCGGGGTCGGCCGAAGAAGGAAGGCTGGCGTGTCGCCGCCGAATCCGCGGACGCCATTGCGGTTGTCGTCGGCCTCGTCGCGGGCCTTGACCCCCCGGATGGGACGTTCCGCCTGACGCGGGGCGCGGCGTGGCGCCGGCTCAGGCGCCGCTGTGTCCTGCGGTGCGGGCTCCGGGGCGGCCACGATGGTTTCAACCGGCTGGTCTGCGGTTCGTTCAGGGCGGGCGCGGGTCCGCGTGCGGCTCCGGGCTCTCGGACGATCCTCGGCCGCCGGCGCCTCTGTTGGCGCAGGAGCGGCTTCAACGGGC
>JAHUZY010000021.1 GCA_019264505.1 Phenylobacterium sp.
TGGTTGTAGTCGAGCCTCCAGCGCTCGATCACGGCGCGGGCCTCGGCGAGGTTGGCGAAGACCTCCTCGTTCAGGCACTCGTCGCGCAGCTTGCCGTTGAAGCTCTCGACGAAGCCGTTCTGCTGCGGCTTGCCCGGCGCGATGTAGTGCCAGTCGACGCCGGTGCGGTTGGTCCATTCCAGCATCGCACGGCTGGTCATCTCCGTGCCGTTGTCGCTGACGATGGTGGCCGGCTTCCCGCGCCCGGCGATCAGCACGTCCAGCTCGCGGGCCATGCGATGGCCGCCGATCGAGGTGTCCACGACCAGCGCCAGGGCCTCGCGGGTGAAATCGTCGACGATGCACAGGATCCGGAAGCGCCGGCCCCAGCTCAGCGTGTCGGCGACAAAGTCCAGGCTCCAGCGCCGGTTCGGGCCATCCGGCAGCGCCATGGGCGCCCGCGTGCCCGTCGCGCGCTTGCGGCCGCGACGACGACGCACCGCCAGGCCCTCCTCGCGGTAGAGCCGGAAGAGCTTCTTCTTGTTCATGCTGACGCCTTCACGCTCGAGCAGGATGCCGAGCCGCCGATAGCCGAAGCGGCGCCGTTCCGCCGCCAGCCCCCGCAGCCGCTCGCGCACCGCCACATCGCCCGGCTGGGCCACGCGGCGCACCGTCTTCGGATCGACCTGGACCAGCCCGCAGGCGCGCCTCTGCGAGAAGCCGCGCTCCGCCATCAGGCGAAGCACGGCGTCGCGGCGCGCTGCGGGCCCGATCAGTTTTTTCCCAGCAGGTCCTTCAGCGCCGAGACATCCAGCATCGACTCCGCCAGCAGCTTCTTCAGCCGCCGGTTCTCGTCCTCCAGCGTCTTCAGCTTCTGGGCGTCCGACACGCTCATCCCGCTGTACTTCGCCTTCCACCGGTAGAAGGTCTGCTCGCTAATCCCGTGCCGCCGACACACCTCCGCCGTCGGGCTCCCGGCCTCCTGCTCCCGCAGCACGCCGATGATCTGCGCCTCGTTGAACCTGCTCTTCTTCACGTCCGTCTCCTTGCTTGGACGGACTCTCACTCAGAACGAGGGATCAGGAAGGGGGCAGGTCACAGCCCCACAGCGGACTCTCCCAAGGTCTCAGAAGAGCCCGACTCGGTCACTCGTGTTTGACGGTGCAGGGTGGCGCAGAACCCCGGGGTGAGCCGCGAGGCCAGCCTGGCTAGCGTCGCACCTAGCCCTAGCCGCGCGCCCACCGACAGTTCTCTGGCGGATAGGATTTAGCCAAAAGGGAGCGCCCCTGGTCTCGCCCGGGCGGCGGGCTGGCGGCGCTTCTTCCCTAGGCCTGCGGCTGTCCGCCAGAGACAGACTTCGTGCACCATGGCGTCTGCCTGGGAAGCGGGATAGCCCGCGCGTCGGAGTTCATCTCGGGCACGGGGCACATCGAAGTCCTCCTCTCTGCTGCGCTTGACGATCACTGCGAAGGCGTAGGCCTCCGACGTCGAAAGGCCACTGGCCGCCAGCCGGTTGGCGGACGCCTCGATATCGGCGAGGTCGTTGGGGCCGGGATACGGGGTTCTTGAGGTCATCAAATTCTGCCTGGACTGCGTGAGTTGGGAGTGGGGTGATTTCGTTCGTCAGATCGCTCTGCGCGCCCGGCATGGGGCGGGTTGCTGGGCTTGCCCCACAGCCAACTCGGGGGCACACCGCTCGCGCTTCCATTATCGTTTTGGGCTGAGCTAGCCGCAGTGATGGTTGGCCATCCGGGGAAATAGCGCCTCGGGCCACTGACCGGGTGAGATCACTTGTTGCCGGCGCCCTTCCTTCACGCCCAGACGCCAGGGTCCGATCCTCAGGATGTTGAGGCGGCGAAACCCAGGCTCGGTGGGTTCAGGCGGCCGGGGCCGTTGACCGTAGTAGATCCATAGCTTCTGGGCTTCCTCGCCGACGCGGCCCAGCTTGAGGAGCGACTCATGACGCCAGCGACTGTCGATCTCGAAGATGATCGGCGGCTGACCACCGGGCCGCGCCCACGCGACGTCAAAGCGCCCGGTCTGCACGTACCTACGGTAGCCGGTAGCCACCTCAATGGCTGAACCATAGCCGAGACGGCTGCCGAGCTCGGCCAGACGGCGCTGCAGCGTATTGTGTCGCTGGAGCTTCGAAATGCCGTCCGGCAGCGGCCTGGTTAGTTCCTCATCGATCAGGTGAACGAGATCGGCGTCAAGCCGCCAGGCAGTTTCGTGGGCTGGCCAGAAGCAGGGAGTAGATGTTTCCATCGCGATGAAACCTTCTTGAGAGCTAACGATGCCCTCACCTCACCTTCCCTTCTTCATCTAGACTGCTAGCGGTTGGCCATTCCGAATTACGGAAATACTGAATAAGGCTTGCAAACGTCGCAGTCGGTCTAGCCGCCCGGAGCTAAATTACAGCAAAAATGCACAAATGCGGCAAAACACATTTGCAATTGACGGGCGAAATGCGTTCTGGCACACTTAGCGCATGGCAAAGCTCCCAGACCTAGTCAGCACAACCGCGAAACTCACCGGCGAGGACGAGGCCAGCATCAAGGTGCTTGCCCGATCGCTGCGTGAAGGCGGACTTATCAAGACCGGGGGCCGCGGCCGAAACGGCGCGGATATGGGCTGGGACGACGCAGCCAGCATGGTCCTGGGTCTAGCGAGCTCGGCTGACAGGACTAAGGTGGCAGAAGATGTCAGCTACCTACGAGCCTGCACGTCCCTGGGCGGCTTCGTGCTGGCGCCGAAAACCCATTTCACGCTGAGCGCTGACGGCCTCCGAGCCACGTTCCCATTTGTGTCAGACGAGCTGACGGCGACCTTGGCTCAGCTGCTGGCGTCATACGAGACGGGCGTCGATGCGCCGCCCGTCTTCATCCCATTCCGATTCTCCTATGTGGCCTATCAGGAGCTCCTGAAGCCCCGCTGGGATGAAAGCAGCGGTGAAACAAAGGTGGATCACATGCCGAGCAGCGCGCCTGCGCCGCTTGGCGAACTCGCGGCCGATTTGTCGGTCGTTTCCATCGAGCTCGAGGCGTTGCATGCGCCTCACGCATGGATCGTGACCCTAGTGGTGACTTTGGGGAGCGGCATCACCATCGTGGCGTTTTTCGATCATCCGCGAGAGGCCGATGGCCTGCCCATTTCTCGAACCACAACAACCACGATCAGGAACCTCTTCTTCGACGGCATAGTCCGCCGCATTCGAGATGAGCCGCCACGCCAGTGGCCTGAGAACGAGGGCTGAGGCATGGAAAAACGTGCTGATCAACTCGGCCACCTCATCAAGCCACGCGGCCTGACCGAAGCAGAGGCCGCAGAGTATGTTGGCCTGACGATCCGTTCACTGAGGATAGCTCTCCGGGAGGGGCAGTACTCGCCCCCAAGCCTCCCTCGCGGGCGCTTCGACCGGAAGCTGCTTGAGCAGGAGATGGACCGGCACAGCGGCCTGTCCAACAGCCAGCCAGAGGACGCCCTGGCCGCTTGGGAGCGCCGTCGCGATGCGCGTTAGGCTGAAGGGCATCAACCGGGTCAAGAAGACCCTGAGCACTGGAGAGGTGCGCTACTATTATTATCATCGCGCCACCAACCGTCCCTTGGTCGGCGAGCCAGGGTCAGACACCTTCGTCGCGTCCTACGCCGAGGCCGAGACCTGGGCCCGCGAACGACATACCCGCGGCACCTTCCTCAGCCTGACTCGCGCCTACACGCAGTCCCCAGAGTTCCGGAAGACCTTGGCCGAGAGGACGCAGAAGGAATACCTGCGGCTGCTGAGGGCGGCGGAGGCGGAGTTCGGTGATATGCCGATCGCCGCGCTCAACAATCCTCGGGTGCGTTCCCACTTCATGGCGTGGCGGGCAGAGGTGGCCGACAAGTCCGGCTTGCGGGAGGCCGACAACAGGCTGTCAGCAGTCTCGTCTATGCTCAGCTGGGCGTTCGACAATGGCCGCATCGAAGCCAACCACGTGAAGGGCTTCAAGCGGCTCTACCACTCCAACCGGTCCGACGTGATCTGGCTGCCCGAGCACATTGAGGCCTTTATGGCCGCGGCGCCCATCGAGATGCAGCGCGCGCTCATCCTGGCGCTACACACCGGCCTTCGGCAGGGCGACATCCGGCGCCTCTGCTGGACCAATTACGACGGAGTGTGCCTGACCCTGCGCATCGGCAAGAACCAGCGCAACGGACGCGAGGCGCCCCTGATCTCCATCCCCTGCACGGCGACTCTCCGGCAGATGCTCGATGGCATGGAGCGGCGCAGCGCTCTGATCCTCACGACCAAGGAGGGCAAGCGCTTCACGCCACGCTATTTCGGTCACCAGTGGGACGCGGCCATGAAGGCCGCAAAGCTCGGCGCCACGGAGCTGCGCTTCCATGATCTCCGGGGCACGGCCGTGACGATGCTGGCGGAAGCCGGCTGCTCGGTTCCGCAGATCGCCTCGATCACCCAGCACTCATTGGCGACGGCGACCCGGATTCTGGAGACCTACCTGGCGCCGACTCGGCATCTGGCGACCCAGGCGATCGCTCAATTTGAGAACGCAGCAGCAACAGAATTTGCAAACCGGCTGCAA
>JAHUZY010000064.1 GCA_019264505.1 Phenylobacterium sp.
CAACCAGGACCGGCGCCTCCAGCCGGCCCATGGCCTCAACGTCCAGGGGCGGATTCTTCGCCTGAACGAAGGCCGCCAGGGCGCGGCGGTCCTCCCCCTGCTCATCGGCGAAGTGGCGGAAGCTGCGCAGCATCGGGTGGCTGATGGTCTCAGGATCCTCGGCCAGCATGGCCTGGCTCATGGCGTCGGTGGGCGCGCCTTCCACACGGGGCTCCAGCAGGCGTTCGCCCACGCCCCCCAGGATCAGATGGCCGATCCGGTCGGGCGCGGCCAGGGCGGCGGCCAGAGCCGTCCTCGCCCCCATGGAATAGCCGAACACATCTACGCGCTCGAGCCCCAGATGATCGATCAGGGCGACCACGTCGCCGCCCAGGGCCTCACGTCCATAGGCGTCCGGATCATAGAGCTTTTCGCTCTCCCCATGGCCGCGCTGGTCAAGCGCCACGCAACGGGTCCCGCGCCGCTCCAGGGCGGCGTACCAGCCCGTTCGCCGCCACCCTTCCTTGCGGTTGGAGGCGAAGCCATGGACCAGGATCATGGTGCGGGCGACGTCGCCCTGGGGCGGCAGATCGTCGAAAGCGATCTCGACGCCAGAATTTCGGAATGAGGGCATTAAAGGCTCGATAACGCAGTTATTCGACTATGGCCCGGAAGCCGCCGGAGAGCGGGTGATGGCAGGAGAGTGGAATGGACGATATGCGTCCCGATCAGTCGATCGAGGTCACCATGGACCGGATCGAGCGCGAGGCAAAGCGCGCGGCGCAAGCCAAGGCGGAGCAGGCGCGTTTCGGCGACACCGTCGACGGCCGGCTCGGCCCCGCCGCCGAGGCCGAGGCGCTGGCCGCCAGGGTCGCCAGCCTTGTCCAGTGCCACCGCGTCCCCTACCGCCCGCGGGACTGGGCGACGGTCGCCGCCCGCCCCCGGATCAACATCGTGCGCACCCATGAACGGGAAGCCGAGGCCCGTCAGGCGTTCCACGCCTATCGTCCGGGCTGGCTGGCCCAGCTGTTCGGTTCGGACCGGGAAAAACGTCGGCAGCTGGCCGCCCGGGTGGCGGAGGCCGCCAGCGAGGACGAACAGGCCTATCGCGTCGCCTGGCGGGACGCCCAGGCCAACAATGTGGAGATCGATTTCGCCTGCAAGCTGGCGGAACTCGACATGCGCACGATCAACGAGTCCCTGGCCGAGCACACCAAGCTGAGCGAGGTCTATGGCGCGGTCTCGCGGTTCCGGTTCGCCTCCCCGGCCAAGGGTAGCTTCCAGATCCAGATCGAGGCCCTGGACCTGGCCGAGATGCCGGCCGAAGAAGCTGAACGGCTGCCCCAAGGCCGGGCGGTCTTCCGCAAGGCGCCGTTGGGTCGGCGCCACCAGATGCAGGGCGCCAATGTCTGCGCGGTGGCCCTGAGGTTCGCCGTCGAGATGCTGGGCTTCCTGCCTCTGGACGCCGTCGAGGTGGTTGTGAACGGCGATCTGCGCGATCCCCAGACGGGTCTCTATGAGCGCCATCCGATCCTGCAGCTCACCCTGACCCATGCCCAGGCGGCCTCGGCGCCGTTCGAGCGGGCCGATCCCATGAGTCTGGCCGCCCAGCTGGGCGCCCGGATCAACTGGAGCATCCAGGGCGGCTTCGCCCCCATCGAATTGATCGGGCAGCCGGCCGAAGCCGCCTGATCCCCAGGCTCTAGCTGCGCCAGCGCAGGCGGGCGGGCTCCACGGGATTGACGAAGGCGCGGCCCTCCCGCCGGCTCTGGGTCCATTCCCGCTTGAGCTGCTGATACCACTTGGCCTGGCGGTCGGCGTCGTCGATCCACAGCAGGCTGGTGTCGTAGCGCAGGCCCTCGTTCTGCAGGTTCACCATGTCGCCGTCCTGCCGCAGGAAGGCCCGGGCGCCGGCCGCGATCAGCGGCTGCAGGAACCAGAAGGCCGGATGGTCGGACCAGACGATCTGGGTGATCTGCGTCTGGCTGGCGTTGAGCGGCGTCAGGCAGGTGAGCGACAGGACCTGGCGCTTGCCCACGGTCACATGCTCCCAGCGCAGGCCTGGGATCCGGAAGGTGATCTCGGTCAGCGGCTGGCCGCCGAGGATGGCGTAGGCGCGACTGTTCTTGGACGGCTCGTGCCGCACCATGGCGAAGCCGGCCTCGCGCGGTTCGAACGGCTTTGATTTTTCGTGCTGGCTCTTGGCCGAGCGCCACCACCACTGCTGATGCACATAGGGGCCATGCGCTGGGTCCATCAGGCCCACCACCGCATGGTCGATATGCGCGTCGAAGGTCATGCGGTCGACCAGCTTGGGCTTGCCGCCCACGACCCCAGGGAAGACCGGCGGATCTATGTCCGGCTCGCCGTCGAACCGCGGATCGGCGCTCATCCAGATGAAGACCAGACCTTGGCTCTCGCGCACCGGGAAGCGGCGGACCTTGATCTTGCTGACGTCCATGGCCTGGTCGGCCACCAGGGAGGGGATGGCGGTGCAGGCGCCGTCCAGGCCAAAGCGCCAGCCGTGATAGGGGCATTCGACGCTTTCGCGTCCGTCGGCCTCGGCGGTCAGCTTGCCGGCCGACAAGGGCGCAGCCCGATGGGGGCAGATGTCGCGCACGGCGTAGGCCTCGCCCTTGCGGCCCCGGCCGATCAGGATCGGTTCCCCCAGGATTTCGAAGCGCTGCAGCTTGCCGGGCTTCAGGTCCGAGGACAGGGCGGCGAAGTACCAGATGTCGGTGAGGAAGCCCTCGCCGAAGCGGGGCCCTTTCGCGGTGGAGGTTTTGCTGTCGCCTTCGGCCATGGCGTCTTCTAGCGGGGCTTTGAGCGCCCCGCACCTGTCATGAGGGATGTTTGAGGAACCGGCAGGCATAGGGACCCAGGGCCAGCCCGCCCGGGAGCGGCTCGCAGATCCCAGAAGCGACCGGCAGCATCTCGCCGCCCGTCAGGCTCGGGTGTTCGGCCCGGGCGGTGCGGCCGCTCATGTTGAAGACGCAGGCCACGGTCTGTCCCTCATGGCGGCGCAGGAAGGCCAGGATGGGCTCGGGCGTCTCGAGGAATTCGATCTCCCCGTGGGTCAGGGCCCGGGAGGCCTTGCGCAGGGTGATCATCTGCCGGGCGAAGGCCAGGGTGGACTTGGGGTCCAGCTCCTGGCGATCGACGGCGAGCGGGCGGTGGGTCTCGGCCGCCGGCAGCCAGGCCGACCCGTTGGAGAAGCCCAGATGGGCGGCCTCAGCCTGCCAGGGCATGGGGGTGCGCGCCCCGTCGCGGCCCTTGGCGATGGGCCAGTAGAGGTCGCCCACCGGATCGCGAAGTTCGCCGCGGGAGAGTTCGGCCTCGGGCAGGCCCAGCTCCTCGCCCTGATACAGCAGGATGGTGCCGCGCAGGGCCATCAGCAGGGCCAGCATCAGCTTGGCCACCGGCGCCCCGGCGTCTGGCCCGCCGAACCGGGTCACGGTGCGGGCCACATCGTGGTTGCAGAACGAGATGGTCGGCCAGTGGCCCGGATGGGCGCCCAGGGTCTGGTAGTGGTCCTTGAACACCTGGGCGGCCATCCGCCTGGCCTTCAGCAGGACGAAGGTATAGGCCGAATGCAGCCCCTCATCGGGGGCGCAATAGGCGCCGCAGCGCTCCTCTTCCTCCGAAAATTCCCCGAACACGAAGCGGTCGGGACCGTGCGCCTCCACCCGGCGGCGGACCTCGTCCAGCAGCGGGATGTTCTCCGGCAGGTTGGAGTCGAACAGGTGCCTCTGCATGTCGCTGGCATGGCCCCAGTCGGCCTTGGTGCGCTCCGCGGGCGGGACGGCCGGATTATCGGTCAGGGCGTCGTCGTGGAGAAAGGCGTTGGCCACATCCAGGCGGAAGCCGTCGGCTCCACGCTCGAGCCAGGTGTCGAGCACCTTCAGGGCCGCGTCCTTGGCCGCAGGCTGGCGCCAGTTGAGCTTGGGCTGCTGGCGCAGGAACTTGTGGTGATAGTGCTGGCGCCGCGCTGGCTGATAGGCCCAGGCTGGGCCGCCGAAGACGCTCAGCCAGTTGTTGGGCGCGGTCCCGTCATCGGCGGGATCAGCCCAGACATACCAGTCAGCCTTGTCGCCCTCTGGCCCCTCGTCGCGGCTGGCGGCGAACCAGGGGTGTTCGTCGGAGGTGTGTGACAGCACCTCATCCAGCAGAACCTTCAGGCCCCGGGCGTGGGCGGCCTCCGTCAAGGCCTGGAAGTCGGCGACCGAGCCATAGTCGGGGTGGACGTCGTCATAGTCGGCGACGTCATAGCCCCAGTCCCGATTGGGCGAGGGGTGGATGGGGGAGAGCCAGATCGCATCGACCCCGAGACTCTTCAGATAGTCCAGCTTGGCCATGACGCCCGCAAGGTCGCCATGGCCGTCGCCGTCGCTGTCAAAGAAGCTGCGGACGTAGATGTGGTAGACCACCGCCCCCTTCCACCAGGGGCCCATCTCAGACCGCCGTCGCGTTCTCGATGATCTTCGAGACCAGACCGTACTCGACGGCCTTCTCGGCGTTCATCCAGAAGTTCCGCTCGGTGTCGGTGACCACCTTGTCATAGGGCTGGCCGGTTTCGCGGGCGATGATGCGGTTGACCCGCTCACGCATCTTCACGATCTCCTCGGCCTCGATCTGAATGTCCGAGGCCTGGCCCCGCACGCCGCCCATGGGCTGGTGCAGCAGGAAGCGGGTGTTGGGCAGGCAGAAGCGGTTTTCCTTGGTGGCGCCCAGGAAGATGTGCGCGCCGGCGCTGGCCACCCAGCCGGTGCCGATCACCTTCACCTGCGGACCGCAGTAGCGGATCATGTCGTGGACGGTGTCGCCGCTTTCCACGTGGCCGCCGGGGGAATTGACGAAGACCTTGATGTCGCCCTTGCCGTCCGAGGCCAGGGCCAGCAGCTGGGCCGAGACGCGCTCGGCCAACCGCATGTCGATCTCGCCGAAGATGAGGACGGTGCGCGACTTGAACAGGGCGTTCTGCACCGGCCCGGCGCTCATCGGCATGTCGGGAAGGCGGCCCTTGTCGTCGTCGTCTTCATCTTCGAGACGGAAACCCATTACGCTCTCCTAGATTCATCAGTGGGGCGGAACGTGCGACTTGCAGCGCCCCGCCGCAAGGGGTCAGCGCGCCGCTGTCGCGATCAGCCGCGCATAGAACTGCACCATTCGTTCCAGATTGGTGAGCGTCATGCGTTCATCAACCCCGTGGATCATGGCGGTCTCAGCCATGCTGAGCGTGATCGGCTGGAAGCGATAGGTGTCCTGCGCCACCTCGGCGAGGAAGCGGCTGTCGGTGCCGGCCGTCACCAGGCCGGGGGCTACGGGGGCGCCGGTGACATCGGCGGCGAGCGCCGAAATCACCTTCCAGCCCTCTGAGTCGGTGGAGGAGACCGCCGAGGGCTCCTGCGGCGGGCGCGCCCAGGCGAAGGTCACCGGTAGGTCGCCGACGGCGGCCTTGGCCCGGTTCATGACATCTTCGGAGGTGTCGCCCGGGGCGATCCGGTAGTTGATCCAGGCCCGGGCGTCCCGCGGCAGGACATTCTCCTTCGGGCTGCCCTGCAGCATGGTCGGCGCAATGGTGGTGTGCAGCAAGGCCGCGCCCGCCGGGGTGGCGGCCATCTGGCGCACGATCAGCGGCTCGGTGGCCCAGGTGTTGGCCAGCGCCGCGCGCATGGGCAGGCCAGACTCCGCGCCCAGCACATGCAGCATGTCGGCCCCCGGTCCTTGCAGGCGCAGGGGGAAGGGGCGCTCGGTGATCTCGGTCACGGCGCGGGCCAGGGTCGAGACGCCGGTCTGGGGCGGCGGGGCCGAGGAATGTCCGCCCTCGGACGATGCCGTCACCACCAGGGTCGCATAGCCCTTCTCCGCCACCCCGATCAGGGCGGCCGGCCCGCCGGTCAGGGGATTGTCGGCCACCACCAGCAGGCCTTCGTCGAGGACGAACTGGGCCGAAAGCCCCCGGGA
>JAHUZY010000081.1 GCA_019264505.1 Phenylobacterium sp.
CTGTATGAGCAGGGCTAACCATTTGAACGGACGCGCGCCTGGGGCGCCCGCAGACAAAGTTCGGCATGAAAATTCTGATCACCGGCGGCGCCGGCTTCATCGGGTCGGCCGTGGTCCGCAGGGCGATCGCCCAGGGCCATGAGGTCGTCAATCTGGATGTCCTGGCCTATTCGGCCAATCTGGACAATGTGGCCTCGGTGGCCCAGTCCCCCGGCTACGCCTTCGAAGAGGCCGACATCTGCGACACGGCTAGGATGGCGGAGATCTTCGCCCGCCATCGTCCCGACGCGGTCATGCACCTGGCGGCCGAGAGCCACAACGACCGGGCCATCGACGGGCCGCTGGACTTCGTCCGGACCAATGTGACCGGCACCGCCGTGCTGCTGGAGGCCGCCCGGGCCTATTGGAACGGGCTTGAGCCCGAGGCCAAGATCGCCTTCCGATTCCACCATGTGTCCACCGACGAGGTGTTCGGGGCGCTGGGCGAGGACGGCGCCTTCACCGAAGAGACGCCCTACGATCCCAACTCCCCCTATTCGGCCAGCAAGGCCGGCGCCGACCATCTGGTGCGGGCCTGGGGGCGGACCTATGGCCTGCCGGTGGTCATCACCAACTGCGCCAATAATTACGGCCCCTTCCAGTTTCCCGAAAAGCTGATCCCCACCGTCGTGGTCCGGGCCATGGAGGGCAAGACTATCCCGGTCTACGGAGACGGTCGTCAGGTCCGCGACTGGCTGCATGTGGACGACCATGCCGAGGCCCTGCTGCTGGTCCTGCAGAGGGGACGGCTGGGGGAGACCTATTGCATCGGCGGGGACTCCACCCACCGCAATCTGGAGGTCATCCAGATGCTCTGCGCCGAACTCGACCGCCTGGCGCCGGCCAATACGCCGCATGCTGACAAGATCACCTTCGTCGCCGACCGGCCGGGCCACGATTTCCGCTATTCCATCGACGCGGCCAAGCTGAAGGCCGAGCTCGGCTGGGAGCCGGCCACCCCGCTCAGCGAGGGCCTGGCCCAGACCGTGGCCTGGTATGTGGAGAACCGCGACTGGTGGCAGGCCATCCGCGACAAGGGCTTCCACTCCGAACGCCTGGGCCTGGCCAAGGGATGAGCCTTAAGATTCTGCAGTTCGGCGCCACCGGCCAGCTCGCCCGGGAGATGCTGGTCCGCGCCGGCCCCGGCGTGGAAATCACCGCCCTGTCCCGGGTCGAGGTCGACCTGACCAACCCCGACGCCATCGCCCGGGCCATCGGCGAGGCCGGCGAGACCGACCTGGTGCTGAATGCGGCGGCCTATACCGCCGTCGACAAGGCCGAGGCTGAGCCGGACGTGGCCTACGCCGTGAACGCCTGGGCGCCGGCCGCCATGGCCAAGGCCTGTCAGGCGCGCGGCCTGCCCCTGCTGCACATCTCCACTGACATGGTGTTTTCCGGCGACAAGGCCGGCCCCTATCTGGAGACCGACGCCCCAGCCCCCCTGCACGTCTATGGCGCGTCCAAGCTCGTGGGCGAACAGGCGGTTCTGAGCGCCTGCGACCGGGCCCTGGTGATGCGGGTCTCCTGGCTGTTTTCGGCCTATGGCCAGAACTTCCTGCAGATGATGCTGCGGCTGGCCAAGACTCAGCCGGTGCTGAAGGTGGTGGCTGACCAGCGGGCCTGCCCCACGGCCAGCGGCGACCTGGCGGCCTTCATCCTCAGCCAGGGGGAGCGCCTGGCCAAGGCGCCGGCCGGGGCCCGGGAATGGGGTCTGCTGCATGTGGTCAATTCGGGCGTCGCCAGTCGCTATGAGATGGCCCAGGCGATCTTCACCCAAACCCAGCCCGAGGGTCCGCCGGCCATGGAGCCGGTGCCCACCAGCGCCTTTCCGACGCCCGCCCGCCGGGCGCTGAACGCCGTACTGGACACGAGCCGCATGCAGGAGGTCTTCTCCCTGCAGCTGCGTCCCTGGCAGGAGGCGCTGGAGGATGTGGTGGCGGAGTTGATGGCCCAGAAGGAGACGGCGTGAGACGCGGAATCATCCTGGCGGGGGGCTCGGGCACCCGGCTGCACCCGCTGACCCTGGCGGTCTCCAAGCAGTTGCTGCCGATCTACGACAAGCCGATGATCTACTACCCCCTGTCGGTGCTGCTGCTGGCCGGGGTGCGCGAGATCCTGATCATCACCACGCCCGAGGACCAGGCCGGCTTCAAGCGGCTTCTGGGCGACGGCTCCCAGCTCGGCGTGCGGTTCGAATTCATCGTCCAGCCCAAGCCCGGGGGCCTGGCCCAGGCCTATCTGCTCGGGGAAGAGTTCGTCGGCGGCGAGCCCAGCATCATGGTGCTCGGCGACAACATCTTCTTCGGCCAGAATTTCGGCCAGATGCTGCGGGCCGCCGATGAGCGGACCACCGGCGCCACCGTCTTCGGCTATCCGGTCAACGACCCCGAACGCTATGGCGTGGTCGAGCTGGGCGAAGGCGGCAAGGTGCTGGGCATCGAGGAGAAGCCCGCCGAGCCCAAGTCCAACTATGCGGTGACCGGCCTCTATTTCTATGACGGCAAGGCCAGCGAGTACGCCAAGACGCTGAAGCCCTCCCACCGGGGCGAGCTGGAGATCACCGCGCTGAACCAGGTCTATCTGGACGCTGGCGAACTGAATGTGGAGCTGCTGGGCCGGGGCTTCGCCTGGCTGGACACCGGCACCCATGACAGCCTGATCCAGGCCGGCGAGCTGATCCGCACGCTCGAGCTGCGGCAGGGCCTGCGCATCGGCTGTATCGAAGAGGTCGCCTATTCCAAGGGCTTCATCGACCGCCAGCAACTGGCCGATCTCGGCCGCGCCCAGGCCAAGGGCGAATATGGCCAGTACCTGATCCGCCTGGCCGAACGCATGGCGCCCGGCGCAGAGCCGGCGGAGTAGGCAAGCCGCCTAGTCTACCCAGAGATCCTGGGCCTCGCCCTTGCGGTTCAGGGCGCGGACGGCGCGTTTGACCACCGCGATCAGGCGTTCGCGCCGGGCCATCTCGTCATAGGTGAGCGAGCCCCTCGCCAGACCCTCCAGCAGGAAGCGGCCGAGGTCGCGGCTGGTCTGGAAGCGCGGGTCGCTGCCGGCTTGCGTCAGCGCCAGGAAGCGTTCGCCCACCTGATTGCGGTCAAAGGCGCTCTGGGCGTTGGCCAGGCGGGTGCGCAGCATGGGGTCGGTGCGGGCGGCGGCCTCCAGCTCGGCGAAGGCCACAAAGGGCGTTTCGTGCAGCAGGGACCAGTAGGCGTCGATGGCGTGTTCGGCGGCGTCCACCCCGGGGCCGGCGGGCGCGGAGGCGGCCTGTTCGAACAGCCGGGCGCGCTCGACCTCGATATGGCTGACGGCGGCCTCCACCAGCTCTTCGCGGCTGGAGAAATGGTAGAGCATCGCCCCGCGGGTCAGATTGGCCGCCTCGGCGATCAGGGCGTTGGTCGCCGCGTGATAGCCGACCTCGGCGAACAGGCGCATGGCCGCGTCCAGAATCCTGGCGCGGGTCCGGCGAGACTTCGGGGTCTCCTTGGCGGGATAGGTTCGGGCGTCCATCTGCACAGGCAAGGCTTCAATGAAAGTGCGGCCGACATATGGCGAGCTATGCTGCGGCGCCAGTGTTGCAGTGCGGTTTCATCAAAGCGACACGCAATCAGCCTACCGGACGGTCAAATAGAGGCGCTTCGGAGGCGTTCGTGACCGATCTGGGAATCCGACGTTATCGGACTGTCTTCGTTTCCGACGTTCATCTGGGCACCCGCGGCTGCCAGGCCGAGATGCTGCTGGACTTCATCCGGCATATCGAGTGCGACACCCTGTATCTGGTCGGGGACATCGTCGACGGCTGGAAGATGAAAAGCGGCTGGTACTGGCCCCAGGCGCACAATGACGTGGTGCAGAAGATCCTGCGCCTGGCCCGAAAGGGCGTGAACGTCGTCTATATTCCCGGTAACCATGACGACCGCATCCGCGACTTCTGCGGCATTCACTTCGGTGGGGTCGTGGTCGCCCGTGACGCCATCCACGAAGGCGCCGACGGCCGGCGCTTCCTCGTCACCCACGGGGACGAATTCGACGGTGTGGTGCAGCACGCCAAGTGGCTGGCCTTCCTGGGGGACTATTCCTACCGGGCGCTGCTGTCGGCCAACACCCTGTTCAACCGCGTGCGGCGCCGCATGGGCTTCGGCTACTGGAGCCTGTCGGCCTATCTGAAAACCAGGGTGAAGAACGCCCTGCATTTCATCGAGGACTTCGAGGGCGCGGTGGCCGAGGAGGCCCGGCGCCGCGGGGTCGACGGGGTGATCTGCGGCCACATCCACAAGGCCGAGATGCGCCAGATCGAGGACATCCTCTACATCAATGACGGGGATTGGGTGGAGAGCTGCACGGCCCTGGTCGAGCACATGGACGGCCGGATGGAGATCCTCGAATGGGCCAAGCTGCGCAGCTGGTCGGCGGTGCGCGAGGCCCGCGCCCTGCCTGAGCCGCCGGAACCGGCGGCCGCGCCGGCCGTTGAGCCCCGGCCTGCGCCCGTGGCGGCCTGAACCGCCACCTTGCGTTGACACCCGCCGAGGCTCGTGACAGTGAGACTGTCATGAGTGACGATTCCCAGACCGCCGGCGACGCCCGCGACCGCCAGAAGGCCGCCACCCGCGACCAGATCCTGCGTGTGGTGGGCGCACGCCTGGAGAGCGGTCCCCTGGACGAGCTGTCCTTCGCCGACATCGCCAAGGACGCCGGCGTCGGCGAGCGCACCGTCTATCGCCACTTCCCCACCCGTGAGGCCCTGCTCGGCGCCTATTTCGCCTGGGCCCAGGCCCAGGCCACCCTGCCTCTGGTCCAGCAGCCCCAGGCGCAAAGCCCGGCGCCCCCGCAACCCGCCGCCGTCCCGCCGCCCGCCCGTTCGCCCGCCCAGCGCATGTGGCAGCCGGCGGCGCCGGCCGAGGACGTGCAGCGACCCATGCGGATCCTGCTGGCCACCGACGCCTGGGAGCCGCAGGTCAATGGGGTGGTGCGGACCCTGACCCGGGTGGTGCGCGAGCTGCGCGACCTGGGCCACGAGGTCGAGGTGATCAGCCCCGATCAGTTCAAGACCCTGCCCCTGCCGACCTATCCGGAGATCAAGGTGGCCATCGGCGCCTATGAGCCGGTGCAGGAGCGGTTCAAGGCCTTCGAACCCGAGGCCATCCACATCGCCACCGAAGGCCCCATCGGCCTGGCCGCCCGGCGGATCTGCGTGGAATGGAAGCTGCCCTTCACCACCAGCTACCACACCCGTTTCCCGGAATATGTCTCGGCCCGCCTGCCGCTGCCGCTGTCGGTGGGCTACACCTATATGCGCTGGTTCCACCGGCCCTCGGGTCGGCTGATGGTGGCCACGCCGACCATGCGCGACGAGCTGACCCGGCACGGCTTCCGCAACATCTCCTCCTGGTCCCGTGGCGTGGACACCGAGATGTTCCGCCCCCGCGGCGAGGGCGAGCCCGACATCTTCGCCCACCTGCCCAAGCCGATCTTCCTCTATGTGGGCCGGGTGGCGGTGGAGAAGAATATCGAGGCCTTCCTGGGCCTCGACCTGCCCGGGACCAAGGTGGTGGTGGGCGACGGCCCGCAGAAGGACGAGCTGGCCGAGCGCTACCGCACGGCCGTCTTCACCGGCTCGAAGTTCGGCGAGGAGCTCTCGGCTCACTTCGCCTGCGCCGACGTCTTCGTCTTCCCCTCCCTCACCGACACCTTCGGCCTGGTGATCCTGGAGGCCATGGCCTCGGGAACCCCGGTGGCGGCCTATCCGGCGCCTGGCCCCATCGACATCATCCCGGACTCCGGGGCCGGCGCCCTGGCCGCCTCGGCCACCGAGGGGCTGAAGGAGGCCTGCATGGAGGCCCTTTCGCTGGATCGCCGGGCGGTGCGGGCCTTTGCGGAAACCTTCTCCTGGACCGCCTGCGCCGAGGACTTCGTGCGCAACCTGCAGCCCTATCCCGAGCCGGAAAAGACCCGCTTCTGGCGCCGTCTCCGTCGGCTGGCGCGGGTAAGACGGCGGCCGAAAACGGCCTGAGGGCCAAAAGAAGGGGACACAAAGGACACAAAGATCGCCAAGGACACGAAGGTGTCGGCGGCTGCCCTTGGTGTGCTTCGTGTCGCCTCTTTAAAGCGCCTGCGGCGCACGAGGCGGCGATCACCTCGCCCGTCCCATCGACCCCGTCATCCTGGGCCTCGTACCCAGGATCCCTCGCGCCGCTTGCGCCCGCCCCGAGCAGGGACCCACGGGACGAGCCCGAGGGTAACGCTGTGAGTTGGCGCCCCCTGCGCCGGCGGCCACGCACAGCGCCCCTTCCCCCGTCATGGTCGGGCTTGACCCGACCATCCGTGAACACGGGAGAGGCCGCGGTGTGC
>JAHUZY010000103.1 GCA_019264505.1 Phenylobacterium sp.
GGTGATGTCGATATCGCTCCAGGGGTCGCCCCGGCCAGCCCCCAGGCTGCCGGTCAGCCAGGCCGAGCCGATGCGGCCGTCGGGCCGCAGCGCCGTCTCAAGCGCCTCCAGGAGGGATTGCTGATCCGGCGTCACGGCGAGGGCTCTCCAGGCTTCAGGCGCTCTTGCGGCGCGCCAGGCGGCGTTGCTCGTGGCGGTCCAGTACGTCTTTGAGGTAGCGGCCGGTCCAGCTGGCCGGCTGGGCGGCCACCGCTTCGGGCGTGCCCACCGCGACGATCTCGCCGCCGCCGTCGCCACCCTCGGGACCGAAGTCCAGCAGCCAGTCGGCGGTCTTGATGACGTCGAGATTGTGCTCGATGACCACGATGGTGTTGCCCTGATCCACCAGTTCGTGAAGCACCTCCAGCAGCTTCTGGATGTCCTCGAAGTGCAGGCCCGTGGTGGGCTCATCCAGGATGTACAGGGTGCGGCCCGTGGCGCGCCGCGACAGCTCCTTGGACAGTTTCACCCGCTGGGCCTCGCCGCCGGACAGGGTCGTCGCCGGCTGGCCGACCTTGACGTAGCTGAGCCCCACCCGCTTCAGGGTCTCCATCTTGTCGCGGACCGGCGGGACGGCCTTGAAGAAGTCGGCGGCCTCTTCGACGGTCATGTCGAGGACGTCGGAGATGGACTTGCCCTTGAACTGGATCTCCAGCGTTTCGCGGTTGTAGCGCTTGCCCTTACACACATCGCAGGTGACGTAGACGTCGGGCAGGAAGTGCATCTCGATCTTGATCAGGCCATCGCCCTGGCAGGCCTCGCAGCGGCCGCCCTTGACGTTGAACGAGAAACGGCCTGGCCCATAGCCGCGGGCCTTGGACTCGGGAAGGCCGGCGTACCAGTCGCGGATCGGCTGGAAGGCGCCGGTATAGGTGGCCGGGTTCGACCGCGGGGTGCGGCCGATGGGCGACTGGTCGATGTCGATGACCTTGTCGAAATTCTCCAGCCCCTCGATCCGCTCGTGCTGGGCCGGCGCGTCGCTGGCGTTGTGCAGACGCCTGGCCGCGGCCTTGTAGAGGGTCTCGATGGTGAAGGTCGACTTGCCGCCGCCGGAGACGCCGGTGATGCAGGTGAAGACGCCCACGGGGATTTCCCCGGTCACATCCTTCAGATTGTTGCCGCTGGCGCCGACGATGCGGACCATCTTCTTCTTGGAGATGGGGCGGCGATCCCGGGGCACGGCGATCTCCCGGGCGCCGGACAGGTATTGGCCCGTCACGCTCTTGGGATTGGCGATCACCTGCTCAGGTGTGCCCTCGGCGACGATCATGCCCCCGTGGACCCCGGCGGCCGGCCCCATGTCGATGACGTAGTCGGCCGTCATGATGGCCTCCTCGTCGTGCTCGACCACCAGCACCGAATTGCCCAGGTCGCGCAGGCCGCGCAGGCTGTTCAGCAGCCGAGTGTTGTCGCGCTGGTGCAGGCCGATGGAGGGCTCATCCAGCACGTAGAGGACGCCCGTCAGCCCTGAACCGATCTGGCTGGCCAGGCGGATACGCTGGCTCTCGCCGCCGGACAGGGTGCCGGAATTGCGCGACATGTTCAGGTAGTTCAGACCCACATCCACCAGGAAACGCAGGCGGTCATTGATCTCCTTCAGGATCCGCCGGGCGATCTCCATCTGCTTGTCGCTCAGGCTCTGCTCGAGGGCGCTGAACCACTCCCGGGCGTGCTGGATCGACAGGCGGGAGATCTCGCCGATGTGCCGGCCATCGATCTTCACCGCCAGGGCCTCAGGCTTCAGGCGGTAGCCCTCGCAGACCTCGCAGGGGGTCTCCGACTGGAACCGCCCCAGCTCCTCGCGCACCCAGGCGGAATCGGTCTCGCGCCAGCGGCGCTCCAGGTTGGGCAGGACGCCTTCGAAGGTCTTGTTGACCTCGTACTTGCGGGCGTTGTCGTCATAGACGAAGTGGATCTTCTGGCCCTTGGTGCCATTCAGGATCACCTCGCGGGCGGCCTCCGGCAGCTTCCACCACGGCTCGTCCATGGAGAAGTCGTAGTGGCGCGCCAGCGCCTGCAGGGTCTGGGTGTAGAGGGGCGAGGGGCCCTTGGACCAGGGGGCGACGGCGCCCTTGTGCAGCGACTTTTCCTTGTCCGGGATCACCATGTCGGCGTCGAAGGCGAGCTTGGCGCCCAGACCGTCGCAGGCCGGGCAGGCGCCGAACGGGTTGTTGAACGAGAACAGCCGCGGCTCGATCTCGCTGATCGAAAAGCCCGAGACCGGACAGGCGAACTTCTCCGAGAAGATGATCTGGCGAGGCTCGGTCGCGCCCTCGGCCACGTCGGCCCATTCGGCCGTAGCAATGCCGTCGGCCAGCCGCAGGGCGGTCTCGAGGCTGTCGGCGTAGCGGCTTTCCTGATCGCTCCGGGTGACCAGCCGGTCCACGACGATGTCGATGTCGTGCTTGAACTTCTTGTCCAGGGTCGGCGCATCCTCGATGGGATAGAAGGTCCCGTCGATCTTCAGCCGCTGGAAGCCCGCCCGCTGCCACTCGGCGATCTCCTTGCGGTACTCGCCCTTGCGGCCGCGGATCACCGGCGCCAGCAGATAGAGCCGCTCGCCATCGGGCAGGGCGGTCAGCTTGTCGACCATCTGGCTGACGGTCTGGCTCTCGATGGGCAGGCCGGTGGCGGGAGAATAGGGGATGCCCACCCGCGCCCACAGCAGGCGCATATAGTCGTGGATCTCGGTGACCGTGCCGACGGTGGAGCGCGGATTGCGGCTGGTGGTCTTCTGCTCGATGGAGATGGCTGGGGACAGGCCCTCGATCAGGTCCACATCGGGCTTGCTCATCAGCTCCAGGAACTGGCGGGCATAGGCCGAAAGGCTCTCCACATAGCGCCGCTGACCCTCGGCATAGATGGTGTCGAAGGCCAGGGAGCTCTTGCCTGAACCCGACAGCCCCGTGAGCACCACCAGCTCGCCCCGCGGGATGTCGACATTGACGTCCTTGAGGTTGTGCTCCCGCGCGCCGCGCACGCGGATGAAGTTCAGCTGATCGGCCATGATTGTCCTGGAAGCCCTGCCGGCCGCCCGGGTTCCAGACGGCCGGTTTCTATGTAGTGCCGGGACTCAGAGATAACACGAGAACAAGGGGGGAACAAAGTCCCCCTCAGCGGGTCGCCGCACCCTGGACCTGCTCCATCACCCGCAGAACGTTGCCGCCCCAGAACTTGTCCAGGTCGGCCTGGGTGAAGCCCGCGGCGACCAGACGCTCGGTCAGGGCCGGGAAGGCGGTCACGTCTTCGAAGCCCTCAATGCCGCCGCCGCCGTCGAAATCGCCGGAGATGCCGACGTGGTCGATGCCCACTGTCTCCACCACGTGCAGGATATGCTTCATCAGGTCGTCCATATTGGCCCGGGGCAGGGGGTATTGCGCCTCGATGGCCGCTCGCTCGGCCAGATAGGCGTCACGCTGTTCGGGCTTCACATCCCGCTGCGGGCCGTACTTCTGGGCCAGCGCGGCCAGGGCGGCGTTGCGCTCGGGGATGCGCGGGGTCTCCACCATATAGCCGGAGAAGGCGTTGATCTGGATGACGCCGCCCTTGTCGGCCAGCTTGCGCAGCAGGTCGTCGGGGATGTTGCGTGGGTGGTCATAGACCGCCTTCACGCCGGAGTGGGACAGGATCAGCGGCGCCCGCGACAGGTCCAGCATCTGGTCCAGGGCCTGGTCGGAGGCATGGCTCGGGTCGATGACGATCCCCAGGTCATTGGCGTGACGGACGAAGGCCCGACCCTTGTCGCTCAGACCGCCGAACTCGGGGCCCTTGGGATCGGTGGAGGAGTCGGCCAGGTCATTGTTGGCGAAATGGACGGGGCCCATCATCCGCACGCCGAGCTTGTAGAAGGTCTCCATCAGCGACAGATCGCCGACGAGTGGCGCGCCGTTCTCCAGGCTGATGAAGACGAACTTCTTGCCAGCGGCCAGGGCCTCGCGGGCCTGGGCCGGGGTGGTCACCAGGGCGAAATGCTCATGGTGGCGGGCGGTCATCTGCAGGATTTCGGCCGTCCGCGTCAGGGCGTGGTCGCGGGACCACATGTCGGCGACCGCATCGCGTCCCCGCTGAGGGGTGAAGACCACGAAGACCCCGCCGTCGACCCCGCCCTCGACCATCCGCGGATAGTCCACCTGGGTGCCGTCCACGGCGAAGTCGTGACGGTCCATGATGCTCCAGCCGCTGGCCGAGAAGTTGGCCGGGGTGTCGAAATGGGTGTCCAGGACGATCGCCTGCTCATGCATCTGGGCCGGGGTCTGGGCGTGGGCGGCGCCGGCGGCGGCGAGGACGAGGAGGCTGGCGAGCAGGGCGCGACGGGACACGGGGCGGAACTCCTTGGATGGCTGAGCGTGCAGTTAGGGCCAGCCGCCGGAGCGGCGCAATGGCGAGGCGTCGCCGGCCGGGGAGATTTGCGCCCCAGGGCGCCATCGCCTATCTAGCGGTCATCCGACGAAGGAGTCCCCGACATGCGCCTCGCGACGCCCGCCCGCCTCGCCCTGCCTGCAAATGTCGCCCGGACTGCGTCTCATGCCCTTCGTCACCCTGGATCGTCTGACCGCCAGCACCCCTGACGGCCGCCGTCTTTTCGAAAACCTGACCCTGGCGCTCGGCGCCGAACGCACCGGCCTCGTCGGCGCCAATGGCGCAGGCAAGTCGACCCTTGTTCGCCTGATCCTGGGGGAAGCGACCCCGGCGGAGGGCTCGGTGAGCGTCAGCGGCCAGATCGGCGTGCTGCGCCAAAGGGCCGGGCCGCCCGAAGGAGAGGTCGCCGATCTGATGGGGCTTGCCGAGGCCCTGGCGCGGCTCGCCCGCATCGCCGCGGGGACGGGCTCGGCCGAGGACCTCGATCTCGCCGACTGGACCTTGGAGGCCAGGCTGGACGCAAGTCTGGAGCGTCTGGGCCTGGGCGGCCTGGACCTGACACGGTCTGCGGCGAGCCTGAGCGGTGGGGAGGCGACCCGGGCGGCCCTGGCCGGGCTCCTGGTCCAGGGGCCGGACCTGCTGATCCTGGATGAGCCCACCAACGACCTTGACGCTGCGGGTCGCATCCTGATCGCTGAGGCCGTGGCGGCCCATGAGGGCGGCGTGCTGGCGATCAGCCATGACCGCGCCCTGCTGCGCAAGATGGATCAGATCCTGGAGCTGTCGAGCCTGGGTCCGCAGCTCTATGGCGGCGGCTATGACCTCTATGTCGCGCGCAAGGCCGAGGCTGCGGCCGCCGCCCAGCGCGATCTGGATTCGGCGGAGCAGGCGGCCGCCCACGCGGCGCGGGATATCCAGACGGACCGCGAGCGCAAGGCCAGGCGGGACGCCGCCGGGG
>JAHUZY010000255.1 GCA_019264505.1 Phenylobacterium sp.
GGACAAGGTCGAGGCCGCCAAGGCCGCCGGCTGAGGCGCCGCCGGTGACCTGCCGCTTCGACGCGGCGTTCCGCCAGGAGCTTTCGGGCCGCCTGCAGACCTTCCCGCGGAGCGTCCATCCGCAGGCGGGCCTGATGGCGGCCGCCGTGGCCATCACCCTGGGGGCGGCCGACGACGGCTCGGGCCAGGCGGCCTTCCTGCTGACCAGGCGGGCCGCCACCCTGCGCGCCCATGCCGGCCAATGGGCCCTGCCCGGCGGCCGCTGCGATCCCGGCGAGACCCTGGAGGTCGCCGCCCTGCGGGAGCTGGAGGAGGAGCTGGGGCTCACCCTGCCGCCGGAGAACATCCTGGGGGTGCTGGACGACTATCCGACGCGGTCGGGCTATGCGATCGCCCCGGTGGTGGCCTGGCTCGATGATCCCGGCCAGATCCGGCCCAATCCCGACGAGGTGGCCTCGGTCCATCACATCCGCCTGGACGGGCTGATGGCCGACCATGCGGTGGACTTCGAGACCATCCCCGAGAGCCC
Organism: Phenylobacterium sp.; assembly: GCA_019264505.1. Taxonomy (GTDB): domain Bacteria; phylum Pseudomonadota; class Alphaproteobacteria; order Caulobacterales; family Caulobacteraceae; genus Phenylobacterium. The sequence continues at coordinate 530 of JAHUZY010000255.1, forward strand.
CCGCCAGGTCATCCGCCTGTTGATCGGCGACCAGCACATCCATGCGCCCACCGCGGCCCTGATCTATCAGCTGCGCGAACTGGTGGCCGGCCGCGTCACCCGGGTGGCCGAACTCGACCAGCCGGTCTTCGCCTGGCGGTAGGAGACAGGCTCAGGCTTCGGAGGCCGGGCCGAAATCCTCCCGGAAGCGGGCGATCTGGTGCATGCGCTCGTGGAGTACGGTGACAATCCCAACCTCGCCATCAGCCAATTCGCGCCAGTAGATCATGTGGCGCTCGTAGCGTGTGACATAGCCTTCGACGCCAAACTCGGCAGGCACGGGCCGCCAGAACACTCGGCGCGCCGCAATAGCCTCGAACTGCGCAAAGATCCCGCGGATGTAGCGTTCGGCCTGAGCCTCCCCCCATTGTTCCAAGGTATGACGGTGGATGTCTTCCAGCCGGACAAGGGCTGCAGCCTGAATACGAAATCCGCTCATCCCGCGGACTTCGGTCTGACCTTCTTGAGAAACGCATCAACGTCAGTGCGGGCGAAGCTCTCGTCCGCATGGCTAAAGGCTTGCTGCAGCTCAGCCTGGAGACGTGCGAAATTCTCCGCCTCCCGCTCCGCCATATCGCGACGGATCAGGTCCCGGACGTATTCGCTGACATTCTCGTAGGCGCCGCTGTCCCCCACATTGGCCGCGACGAAGTCGCTCAGCGGCCCGGTGACGCGGACATTCAAGGTCATTGGCTTCGACATGAGCGCTCCTTATGTCCACATCATAAGGGAATATCAGGATGGGCGCCACTGTGACGCGCCCTAGCGCAGCGGCCTCGCCCGGGGCGGCGGGGCGGCGCGGGCGCCCATGATGAAGCCGATGATCTTGGCCACGGCCTCGAAGTGGGCCGGCGGAATGGTCTGGTCGATCTCGACGGCGGCGTAGAGGGCGCGGGCCAGCGGCGGGTCTTCGATCACCGGGACGCCGGCCTCTTCGGCGGTCGCGCGGATGCGGAGGGCCACGGCGTCCAGGCCCTTGGCCACGCATTCCGGCGCGCCGGCGCTGCCGGCCTCGTACTTCAGCGCCACGGCGTAGTGGGTCGTGTTCATCACCACCACGGTGGCGGTGGGCACCGCGGCCATCATGCGCCGGCGGGCGCGGTCATGGCGCATCTGGCGCAGCTTGGCCTTGATCAGCGGGTCGCCGTCGGTCTGCTTGTACTCTTCCTTGATCTCGTGGCGGCTCATCATCTGCTTCTTGAGGAAGCGCTGCTTCTGCCAGAGCCAGTCCACGGCGGTGATCACCAGCATGAGCGCGATGACGGCGAACACCATCTGGCGCAGCACCTCGGCGCTGAACGGCAGCATGGCCGCAGGATCCAGAGCCGAAAGGGTCTGGAACTCATGGAAGTGCGGTTTGAGCACCCAGTAGGAGACCCCGGCGACGGCCAGGATCTTGGCGATCGACTTGACGAACTGAGCCAGGCCGTCGGGGCCGAAGATCCGCTGGAATCCCGAGAGCGGTGAGACCTTCTTGAAGTCCGGCTTGGCCTTGTCCGGCGTGAACAGGAAGCCGTGCTGCACCAGATTGCCGGCCATGCCGCCGATGGCCGCGGTGGCCAGGACGGCGGCCAGCGCCGGGGCCGCAGCCATCATGGCCATGCGCGCCACATTCACCCCGCCCCCGCCCTCCAGCTGGATCTGCTCGGGATGGGCGATGAAGGGCAGCAGCGCCGCGGCCATGGACTTGGCCAGCCAGCCGCCGAAGATGGCGATGGCGCCAGCGGAAAAGGCGAGCGCCATCAGGGGGGCCAGGTCCTGGGTCTTGGCCACATCCCCCTTTTCCCGCGACTGTTCGAGTTTTCGCGGGGTGGCCTCTTCTGTTTTCGATGACTGGTCGGTTTCAGCCATGGATCACAGGAAGTTCGCCAGCAGCGCCCGGTAGCGGTCGACCCAGACCATGCCCAGCACGCCGAGGCTGAGCGCGAAGATCGACAGGGACGACAGCACCAGGAGCGGGGTGGCCACGAAGAAGATCTGGAAGGCCGGCATCACCCGGCCCACCAGGCCTGCGGCGATGTTGAAGATCAGCGAAAACACCACCACCGGGGCGGCCAGCTGCAGGCCGAGCGCAAAGGCCTCGGCAGTGGTCTGCACCGCCAGCTGGGCGGCGTCCCCTACGGGCACGTCGCCCCCGAACGGGAACAGGCGATAGGAGGAGACGATGGCCGCCAGGAACATGTGGTGCAGGTCGGTGACCATGATCAGGGTCACCCCCATGACGGTCAGGAAGGTCGACAGCGAGGTCGAGGGCTGGGCCTGGCCGGGATTGGCGGTCTGGGAGAAGGCCAGCGTCGACTGGATCGAGACGATCTCGCCAGCGATGCCCAGCGCGGCCAGCATCATGCGCAGGATCAGGCCGATCATCAGGCCGATCAGGATCTCGCGGAAGATCTGGGCGAACATGGCGCCGTTGGTCCCGGGCACCGCGCCCACCTGCCCCCCCAGGACCGGGAACATCATCAGGGCGAACAGGAAGGCGAAGGCTAGCCGGATGCGGGCCGGCACCGCCCCGTCGCCGACGCCGGGCATCAGCATCATCAGGGCGCCGAGCCGCGCGAAGATCAGGCCGGCGGCATAGACCTGGGGGGCCGAGGCATAGGCTTCCATGGCCCTACATGGCCGCGATGCGGGCGGCGATCTGGTTCATGAAGCTCGACATCAGCGCTCCCATCAGGGGCAGGAAGAGCAGCAGCGACAGGAAGATGGCCACGATCTTGGGCGCATAGACCAGGGTGGCTTCCTGGATCTGGGTCAGCGCCTGCATCAGGCCGATACCCACGCCCACCACCAGGCCCACGATCAGCACCGGCGCCGACAGCTGGATGGTCAGCCAGATGGCGTCACGGCCAATATCCAGAACCTCGGCGCCATTCATCGCGCGCCCTTTCGGCAAGCAGGGGGAACTGCGCTGGACAATGGACAAACGTGGTTAACGAAGGGTGGAGGCGGTGGGCTGTGCGGTGGCGTGTGGGCTCTGAGCCGTAGTTCGCAATGTCCGCTCTACGGCAAGGTGCCAGACGCGGGTCAAAGACGCTGTGCAACGACCGGGTTGGGCTCTGAGCCGAAGCTCGCAATGTCCGCTCTACGGCAACGTGCCAGCCGCGCGTCATAGACGCTGCGCAACGACCGGGTTGGGCTCCAAGCAGTCCTCGGGGATGTCCGCTTCCCGGAAGGGTGTATCGGTTCAGCCCGAAGGACCGGGGCGGGCTCTTCGCCAAACCTCGAAAGGTCCGCTTCCTGATGTGTCGAGCTCGCCCCGGCGCGTCGCGCAAGTTCGGGCTGGAAATCTCGCCCCAGCATGCCAGGGTTATTCCATGCCGGTGGAGCCTCCTACGCTAGCCATCTTCGCGCCGCCGGATTCCATCGTTTCGGTTCCGCCGGTGGCAACTCGAGTTCAACTGCTTCCGTTCGAAGCGTTGGCGTGGGAGAATTTCGAGCGGCTATGTCACCGCATGACTGCAATACATGGAGATGTTGAATATTGCGCGCGCTACGGAAGTCAGGGCGAAGCGCAAGAAGGTATCGACATATATGCGCGGCTCGCCAACGGTCGCTATCACTGCCTCCAGGCCAAGCGGCACAAGAATTTTGGCGCTACAAAACTGCGCAAAGCTGTTGACCTCTTTATTGCCGGCGGCTGGGCCCAGCGAGCGGAGCGGTTCACACTTGCAGTGCAGGCATCGCTGCGCTCGACAGCAGTGCAGAATGAAATCGAACACCAGAAAGACAGGCTCGCAGCGCTCGGCATCAGCTTCGAAGCGCCGGACGGCGAGCAACTCACCGATCGGCTGCGGGACCAGCCGCGGCTGATCGACGATTTTTTCGGTCGCGCTTGGGTCACCGCGCTCCTTGGCGAGAACGCTGCGACAGCGTTGGGGGCTCGCCTCGACGGAGAGGCGTTCGCGCGAGTGCGTGCTCAACTAGCGCGCGTCTATGAGGCACAGTTTCATTTCGTCGACCCCGGAAGCTTTGGATCGATCGGCGACGAGGATAGCCGGCCCGGGCTTACGCTGCTCGAGCGCTTCGAGATACCCGATATGCTGATGCGCGAGATAGACCGCCCGGTCGAGCGCGTCGAGATTGCTGGCGGGCAGGAAGGCCAGGACGCGGAAGCCGGAAAAAACGGCGCGGCAAGCGCCTCGCCCGACAGCACGCGGGGTAGCGCGGCTGCAGCCGGTAGCCGGGTGCGGCGGGTGCCGCTAGGCGAGTGGTTCGGCGAGGAAGACAGGCTAGTGGTTCTTGGCGATGCGGGCTCTGGCAAGAGCACGCTGTTGCGGGTGGCCGCGCTGGACATCTTGCACGGCAGGGACCGTATCCCTGAGATTGGCAGGCGTTGGGGGCAGTTGCTTCCGGTCTATGTGCCGTTCGCGCGCTGGTCGTCGCAGGCTGCGCGCGACGGGCACGCAATTGGGATCAAGGAAATTATCAGACGGTCTCTCGAACCGCTGATGACGGCATCGATCGTCGACCTGATCGACCGCGCCATCGACGAGGGGCGGGTGCTGCTCTTGATTGACGGGCTCGACGAATGGAGCAGTGAGCAGTCGGCACGAGCCACGCTGAGCGCCCTCGTTACGACCGTCGAGGCTCACGCTATTCCAGCGATCCTGTCGGGTAGACCACGCGGTCTGGCGCGCATCGGTGCCATCCCTGCCAGCTGGAAGCGGGGAACTGTCGCGCCGCTTGCGATCGAGCAGCAGGCCGCGATCGCTGGACGCTGGTTCCGCCGCTATAGCCCGGACGGACCCGATCCCGGTGCGGTATCGGAAGCTCAATTGCGCACCGGTCGGTTCATGGCTGAGCTCGCGCGCGACGCTAATCTCTCGGCATTCGCTACCGCACCGCTGCTCCTGGTCGGCTTGGTCACGCTGGCGCTGCGCGGCCAGATCCTGCCGCGGACCAGGGCCGACATCTATGACCAGCTCGTTCGGGTGCTGCTGGAAATCCATCCTGACAGCCGAGCAACTGCCTCGGGCGATACCGAGCCGCGCTTCCGCCATGCGCGGGATCCTGACCAGCGCCGTGCTGCGATTGCCCGACTGGCCTTTGCAGTCCGCGAGGAAGCCGGCGGTGCTGGCATGCCAACTGTCCGCGCACGCGAGATCCTTCGTGACTATATGGCCTCGTCCGAAGGGTGCGATGTTGGCGAACCTCAAGCGGCAGCTGCCGCATTCGAAATCCTCGCGGTCAACGCTGAGACACAAGGTCTCATCGTCGAAAAAGCGCAAGGTGAAGTCGGATTCGTCCACGCAGGCTTTGAGGAATACCTCGGCGCTGAGCATATTGGTGGATGGCCCTTCGCTCGGATCGAAGCTTTTGTGCAGGATCACGCCGGAGACGGTCGGTGGCGGAACGTCCTGGCCAATCTGGTTGCGCGCATCCCACGCCGCGACGAAATTGATCGACTCGTCGCAATTGTTGACGCACGCGACTGCGACGAAGTCGCCCTATTCCATCGCCAGGCCCTACTCGGTGATATCGCGTTCGGAACTGTGACACGTGCACCCGCGACTGCACGCCGGCTTGCATTGGGAACCATCGAGCGCGTCGAGGCGGACGACTGGATGCCGGCGCGCCGCGAGGCGCTTGCGTCGGCTCTCAAAGGCATTGCGGACCCGGCGCTCAGGCCCGATGTCGAAGCGCGGATTGGTCGGTGGCTACCTGCGCGGCTCAGCCGGCGCGCGCCGCTCGTATGGGCTCTGCGGCGCTGGTCGCCGAGCGATGCGCTCGCACAGAAACTGTGGCAAGCGATGCATGACGAGGACCGCAGTGTGCAGCGGACCGCAGCGGCCGCCTATGCGGACCGATTCGCCTCCGATGACGCGGCGCGCCATCGGCTGATCAGTGGGCTTGAACAGACGCGCGACGTTCATGCG
>JAHUZY010000293.1 GCA_019264505.1 Phenylobacterium sp.
GTGTCCGACGCCCCGCCCGGCCCGGAATGGCGCCGCTTCGCCGAGGGCCTGGAGCGCCAGCCGGACGGCGGGGCCCGCCTCGACTGGACGATGGAGGTTCTGGCCGCCACCCCGGACGAACCGCCCCAGCCGGACAAGGTCCGCTTCGGCTGTTTCAGCTATGACCCGCCCGCGGCTGGGATGGTTCGCATCCACTTCAACAACCACGATAGCCAGGACGGCGCAGGTCCTCTGGCCCGGCGCAAGATCGAGGCCCGGCGATCGGAGCTGACGCGGATGTTCGCCCACCTGAGGCGGACGGCGCCGGAGGCCGAGACCCTGTCCGGCGCCTCCTGGCTCTATCATCTGGAGGCCTATCGCCGCCTGTTTCCAGCCGCCTACACCGCCTCGGCCAGGGCCGCGGGCGAGGTGGGCCTGACCGGAACCTCAAGCTGGGGCCAGTTCCTCACCCATACAGGCGCGGTCCGGGACGATCTGCGCCAGGCCTTCCTAGAGCGGATGGCGGACCTCGATCCCGAGGCCCCGTGGCTCGCCTTTCCCTTGCGACCCTTGCGGGTCACCGCGCCCCTGACGGTGTTCTACGACCACTTCGGGCTCGGCTAGAGACGCCGGGCAGCTCTGATGGCCGCCCAGACGTCCAGGGCCTGGGCGGTCTCGCCCACATCATGGACCCGCACGGCAGCGACGCCAGCCTCGGCCCCGGCCAGGGCGGCGGCGATGGAGCCTGGCGCGCGGGCGTCCGGCGCCTCTGCGGCCGGGTGCAGGGCGGCGATGAACCGCTTGCGACTGGCCCCCAGCAGCACCGGAAAGCCCAGGGCGCAGATTCTGTCCATATGGGCGAGCAGGGTCAGGTTGTGGTCCAGGGTCTTTCCAAAGCCAATCCCGGGATCGAGCCAGATCTTCTCCCGCGCCACGCCGGCGGTCAGGGCGACCTCCGCCCGCGCCAGCAGGAAGCCGCAGACCTCGGCGATGACGTCGTCGTACTGAGGGGCCGCCTGCATGGTGCGCGGCTCGCCCTGCATGTGCATCAGCACCACCTGGCAGCCGAGTTCGGCAGCCACATCGGGCGCCTCAGGCGCGAAGCGCAGGGCGGTCACGTCGTTCCAGATCACAGCCCCGGCGCCGACCGCTGCTCGGGCCACCGCGGGCTTCATGGTGTCCACCGACAGGGGCGGGGCGCCGTCCCTGGCCAGGGCGGCGATGACGGGGACGACCCTGGCGATCTCGGCCTCGACCGGAACAGGATCGGCGCCGGGCCGGGTGGATTCTCCGCCAAGGTCGAGGATGTCCGCCCCCTGGGCGATCAGCCGCCGCGCCTGGGCCAGGGCGGCCGGGGCGCCGTCATAAAGCCCGCCGTCGGAAAAGCTGTCCGGCGTCAGGTTCAGTATGCCCATCAGGGCGGGGCGTCGGGGCGGGCGGATCAGGGCGAACCTCCAGGCCTTCTCGCAGGCGCGCAGCGCCCAATCGGTTATCCCACAAGGGGTCAGGGCGCCAATCCCGAGGGCGCCCGGGGCGAAATGCTGCGACTGCTCACATCGGGCGCCGGAAGCCTGTCACACCTTGGCCTTATGGTGTGAGGAGGGATGGCCAACCAAGCACCTGGGATGCACGCCCGTGATCATCAACCCGATACGCCACCTGCGGCGCCGTAAGCGTCTGCAGTCCGAGGCTGAGGAAGAGGCGGCCTATCTGCGCCGCCGCTTTGGCGCCGACGCCCATGGCGCGGCCCTGGAAAAACTGCAGCGGTCCGACCTGACCAGCTGGGGGCGCCAGGTGGTGGCCGAAGCCGCCCGACGCCTGGAGCAGAGCTGAACTCCATCCAGGCGTCGGACGTGATGGGTCAGGCCGGTTCCGGACCGGGCCGCGGCGAAATCGGCACGGCGACGGTGGGACCCAGCGCCCGGTGGCTCTCCGGCTCCTCGCGCTTGGGCATGACGCCCTGGATCACATTGATGATCTCATCGCCCGACAGGGTTTCGTATTCCAGGAGGGCCTGGGCGATCTTGTGCAGCTCGTCGATCTTTTCGGTCAGAATCCGGCGCGCCTCGTCAAAGGCGTGCTGGACCAGGGCCTTGACCTCCTGGTCGATGATCCGGGCGGTCTCTTCCGAGACGTTCTGGGTCCGCGACACCGAATGGCCGAGGAAGACCTCGTCCTGGTTCTCGCCGTAGGACACGACGCCGAGCTTGTCGGAGAAGCCCCACTTGGTGACCATGGCCCGGGCCAGGCGGGTGGCCTGGTCGATGTCGGACGAGGCGCCCGAGGTGATCTTGTCCTTGCCGAAGATCAGCTCCTCAGCCATCCGGCCGCCCATCAGGATGACCAGGCGCGAGGTCATCTGCTCGTAGGACATGGACAGCTGGTCCCGCTCGGGCAGCTGCATGACCATGCCGAGCGCTCGACCGCGCGGGATGATGGTCGCCTTGTGCACCGGGTCGGTGGCCGGAACGTTCAGGGCCAGCAGGGCGTGGCCGCCCTCGTGATAGGCGGTCAGGCGCTTCTCATCGTCGGTCATGGCCATGGACTTGCGCTCGGCGCCCATCATGACCCGGTCCTTGGCGTCTTCGAAGTCCCGCTGGGTGACCATGCGGCGGTTCTTCCGCGCGGCCATCAGGGCGGCCTCGTTGACCAGATTGGCCAGGTCGGCGCCGGAGAAGCCCGGGGTGCCGCGGGCGATGGTCTTGACCTCCACGTCGGCGGCCAGCGGCACATTCTTCATGTGGACCCGCAGGATACGCTCGCGACCATTGATGTCGGGATTGGGCACCACCACCTGGCGGTCGAAGCGGCCGGGCCGCAGCAGGGCCGGGTCCAGCACGTCGGGACGGTTGGTCGAGGCGATGACGATGATGGCCTCGGACGGGTCGAAGCCGTCCATTTCCACCAGCAGCTGGTTCAGGGTCTGCTCACGCTCGTCATTGCCGCCGCCGAGGCCCGCGCCGCGATGGCGGCCGACGGCGTCGATTTCGTCGATGAAGATGATGCAGGGCGCGTTCTTCTTGGCCTGCTCGAACATGTCGCGCACCCGGCTGGCGCCGACGCCCACGAACATTTCCACGAAGTCCGAACCGGAGATGTAGAAGAAGGGCACGCCGGCCTCGCCGGCCACAGCGCGGCCGAGCAGGGTCTTACCGGTGCCCGGAGGGCCGACCATCAGGGCGCCCTTGGGGATCTTGCCGCCCAGGCGCTGGAACTTCTGCGGGTCCTTCAGGAAGTCGACGATCTCGGTCAGCTCTTCCTTGGCCTCGTCCACCCCGGCCACGTCGTCAAAGGTGACGCGGTTCTTGTTCTCGGTGAGCATCTTGGCCTTGGACTTGCCAAAGCCCATGGCCCCGCGGGCCCCGCCCTGCATCTGGCGCATGAAGAAGATCCACACCCCGATCAGCAGCAGGATGGGCAGGCTCTGCAGAATGAAGCCCACCAGGGTGAAGCCCCCGGCCGGCTTGACCGAGATGTCGGCGTTCTGGGCCTCCAGCCGCTTGACCAGCTCTTCCTGATTGTTGGGGGTGACCGCCGTGAAGGCCTGGCCCTCGGCGTTGCGCACCTCGACGGCCGCGCCGCGGATGACGGCTGAGGCCACCTGACCGGAATCGATCTGGGCGAGCAGCTGCGAGTAGGTGATCTCGCGCGAATTGGCCGCCTGGCCGCCGCCGCTCATCATGCTGTAGAGGCCGATCAGGACGACGACGATGACGCCCCAGATCGCCATATTGCGCATGTTCATGGTGCTTTTGATCCGTCTCGGGAAAACTCGGGTTCAGAC
>JAHUZY010000306.1 GCA_019264505.1 Phenylobacterium sp.
CCCCGGCGGGGCCGGGGGCCGCGGCCGCGGCCACCACCGAGGTGTCCGCCGACCTGCCCGACCTGACGCCTGGCCGCTATGTGCTGACCTGGACGGCCAAGGGCGCCGACGGCCACGAGATGACCGGGGCTGTGCGGTTCATGGTCCACTAGAGGCGGACTCTTAAGCCGCCTCCCCCTGGAAGGCGGCGATGATCGGGCAGGGGCCCTGGTCGGTGGAGGCGCAGGCGCCGGCCAGGCGCCGCAGGGCGGCACGGGCCTCGACCAGATCGGCGATGGCCTGGTCCAGGGCCGCCAGCCGCTCGGTGGCCAGTTCATGGGCCCTGGCCCGGTCCTCGCCGGCGTCCAGGGACAACAGCTCCTTGATCTGCTCCAGGGTGAAGCCCGCCGTCTGGGCCGAGCGGATGAAGCGCAGGCGCCGCACATCCTCCTCCCCATAGCGGCGCACGCCGGTTCCGACCCCATCCCTGGACCAGCGCTCGGGCGTCGGCATCAGGCCGCGGCGCTGGTAGAAGCGCACGGTCTCCACGCCCACGCCGCCCTCGCGGGCCAGGATGGCGATGGTTCGCGATTTCATGATTGACTCCGTACTGACGTACGGAACCTAGGGTCGGCCTCAAGGATTACAAGTCCAAGGAGCCTCCCGTGACCTCACCCCAGAAGACCGCCGTGCTGCATCGCATGGTGATGGCCGACCACGTCTGTCCCTATGGGCTGAAGGCCCGCCACCTGCTGCGCAGCCGCGGTTATCAGGTGGACGACCGCTGGCTGACCAGCCGGGAAGAGACCGACGCCTTCAAGGCGGAGCATGGGGTCGCCACCACGCCGCAGGTCTTCATCGCGGGCGAGCGGATCGGCGGCCATGATGATCTGCGCCGCCACCTGGGCCTGAAGGTCCGCGATCCCAAGGCTGTGACCTACACGCCGGTCCTGGTGGTGTTCGCCACCACCGCCATCATGGCCGCGATGATCAGCCTGGCGGTCTATGGGACCCCGCTGACGGTCCAGACCGCGGTGTGGTTCATCGCGCTGTCGATGATGGTCCTGGGCATGCTCAAGCTGCAGAATGTCGAGAGCTTCTCGACCATGTTCCTCAACTACGACCTGCTGGCGCGGCGCTGGCCGCCCTATGGCAAGATTTATCCCTTCGCCGAGTTCGGGGCCGGCGCCCTGATGGTCGCTGGCGTCTTCACCTGGCTTTCGGCCCCCGTGGCCCTCACCATCGGCGTCATCGGCGCGGTCTCGGTGTTCAAGGCCGTCTATCTGGACCGCCGCACCCTGAAATGCGCCTGCGTCGGCGGCGACAGCAACGTGCCGCTGGGCTTCCTGTCGCTGACCGAGAACCTGATGATGATCGCCATGGCCGTGTGGATGCTGGCGATGTGAGGGGCGGGGAGACGACGGGGTGTCCTTGAGAAGTCTCATATCCTGGATATATAACTGGATATAACCAGGAGGGCCGCATGGGCAGCTCGCAGAAACGCGCCGTACAGACCTACCGCGCCCGTCTCACCGATCGCGGGCTGGCGCGCTTTGAAGTGCTGGCCCGAAATGAGGATCGCGACCTGATCCGGTCCCTGGCCCGCCGCCTTGCGGAAGACAGCCCGGAGGCTTCACGCCTGCGTTCGGCGGTGGCCCAGACCCTGGGCGCGGAGCCTCCGAAGACGGGCGGGATCCTGGCCAGGCTGCGGGCCTCACCCCTGGTGGGTGCGGACCTCGATCTCGCCCGCGCCCGTGAGGACGGACGGGATGTCGACATCTGATGCGCTATCTGCTCGACACCAACATCATCAGCAACATCGCCAAGCCCGCGCCGTCGGACTCGTTGCTCGCCTGGATGAGCGCGCAGAATGACGAAGACCTCTTCATCGCCTCGCTGACCGTGGCCGAAATCCGACGAGGGGTTCTGGAAAAGCCCGCCGGCAAGCGCCGTGATCAGCTGGAGGCCTGGTTCTCCGGCCCCGATGGCCCGCAGGCGCTGTTCGCCGGGCGGGTCCTGCCCTTCGACGAAGCCGCCGGTCTGATCTGGGGTCGCCTGATGGCGGAGGGCAGATCACAAGGCCGCCCCCGCAGCGCCCTCGACACCATCATCGCCGCCGTCGCGGAGGCCTATGGATGCACTGTGGTCACCGACAATGAGAAGGACTTTGCGGGCGTGAAGGTGGTCAATCCGCTGCGGGGGCCTGGATCGACGTAGTCGCGCGCTCGGGAGTTCACCTGGGCGGCGTGCGGCTGACCTGACTCGATAACTCGTGCGCCCCTACTTTTGCGGTCGCCCATTGAGGAAGCCCGCTGGATAGCTTCGCGCCATAGCCTCGAAGTTCAGATCACCTCGGCTATGCAGCGCCAGGATATGGGCGGGCCCGAGTGGCTGGAGCGAATACAGGTCGAACGCGTGCTCCTCGTTCCTGCAACCCAGCGTCCGTCCGTAAGTTGCCACTACTGCCTCGGCCGCTGAATAGGCGTGACGGGATTGGGCGAGCGGCATGGCAATCTCTAGAACACGCGGCCTCCCGATCTGCTTGAGGAGTTCCTGAAGCTCTGGGTCCCGCTGCCAGAAGTAAGCCGCCTCGCCACCCCAGCTCTGAAGGAGCAGATTGACGCCGCCGTCTTCAACCTCTGCGGGCTGGGAGACCATCCAGAATTTCCCAACGCGCGCGCCTCGTTGGTCGCTCTGGTAGGGACTATCAGCAAACAGGCGGTCGGCGATATCCTGAGTAAACACACCCGCTGCGACCTGCGCAGAAAATCGCGACCGGATATTGTCGAGGCTGGAAGGATAGACGCCATTCTTTCGAACGAAGTCGGCTTCCGCATCAGTCAGCCTGGTATAGTGCCAAGCGCGGATCGTCCGGGTCCCCATCAGACGCATGATGTGCTCCTTCACCGCTTGGATTCCGCCCGCGTAGGGATTGTCGGGAAGGGATGTGGTGTGGTCGGAAGCCTGCCGCTCCTCCCACAATCGGTGCGAGGTCAGCAGATAGTTCCGGATCAAATCTGCGTCGGCGTCGAGGTCGGCTCTCAACACTTCGTCGAATGTGCGGACGTCCCACACGTCGATGATTCCATTATGAGCAGGAGAAGGAGCAGGCGGGGCGGCCATGGATACACTCTCCCTGGCGGCCCGGAAGGGACTCGAACCCCTGACCTTCGGTTTAGGAAACCGCTGCTCTGTCCTGCTGAGCTACCGGGCCGGCTTGGGCCTGAGCGATGCCATGGGGCGGGGGGCGGCGCCAAGCCCCCTTAAGGCCTCTAGGCTGGCGGGCGGGCCAACGAAAAACGCCCGGCGCGGGGCCGGGCGTCTTGATCGTCGGACCTGCGCCCAGATCAGGCGGCGGCCGAGGCCTTCACCAGCAGGGACTTGTTGAGCATGACGATGGCGGCGTCGCGGTCGATCCGCTCGATGGCGGCGACTTCCCGGGCCATGCGGTCCAGGGCCGATTCATAGAGCTGGCGCTCGGAATAGGACTGCTCGGGCTGGTTCTCGGCCCGGTGCAGGTCGCGGACCACCTCGGCGATGGAGATCAGGTCGCCGGAATTGATCTTGGCTTCGTATTCCTGGGCCCGGCGGCTCCACATGGTGCGCTTGACGCGGGCGCGGCCCTTGAGCGTGTTCAGCGCCTGGCTGACCACGTCGCCTTCGGCCAGGGAGCGGAGGCCAGAGCTGCGCGCCTTGCCGGTGGGCACGCGCAGGGTCATCTTCTCGTGGTCGAAGGTGATCACATAGACTTCAAGCGAAAGACCGGCGACGTCCTGGGTCTCGATCGCCTGCACCTGACCGACGCCGTGCGCCGGATAGACGACATGATCGCCAACCTGGAAATCCAGACCGTTCTTGCTCATTGCGAGACCCTTCAAAATGCGCCCGGCGGCCAATCCGGAGTCACGGAGGCGACGCTCACAGGGACGAACCGGTCCTCGTCGCGGCAGGCGCGAAGTCCGATGGCTCTGGAGCGGTGAAAACCTCTTTAGACACCCTCGCCCTGGGCGGGCGTGATCGGCCGGCGACGGCTCTTCTGTTGAACGACGGGACAGACGACAGCCGTCTGCCTCCACGCCAAGTATGACCGTACCATAAATATGAGCCGAAAGAAAGGCTTGGGGCCTGGAGGGCCAGGGCTGGGCCATTGGGGTCAGGACCCGCGGCCGGGCTTCTCGCTGAAATACTTGTCCAGCTTGCCGGTCTCGCGCTCGTACTGTTCGGCGTCGGCCGGCGGCTCACCCTTGACCGTGATGTTCGGCCAGATGCGCGAATACTCCGAATTGATCCGCAGCCACTTGCCGTCGGGGTCATCCTCGGTGTCGGGCTTGATGGCGTCCACCGGACATTCAGGCTCGCACACGCCGCAGTCGATGCACTCATCCGGATTGATGGCCAGGAAGTTCTCGCCCTCATAGAAACAGTCGACCGGACAGACCTCCACGCAATCCATGAACTTACATTTGATGCAGGGATCCATGACGATGTAGGTCATCGGGTCGAGAACTCCGGTCGCGGCCCTGGTGGGGATCGCGGGGGGTGGAAGGCGCGGGTTTTTCAGGGCGCCGGGGGCGCCTTGTCAACCACGGGGCTTAGCGCGTCTTCGCCCCTGATGCGCCTCAGTATATCTGCAAGGGTGAATAGAGGGTTCGGGCCTCGGCCGGGGGGCCGCGCCGCTCGCCCATGGCCTCCACCGTCACCGCCGTGACCCGCCCGCCGATGGCGAAGACCAGCTGGTCGCCAGCCCGCACGGTGCGCGAGGGCTTGTCCAGCCGGTTCTCCTGGCCTGCGCGGGTCAACCGCACGCGCTTGTTCTCCACAAAGGCCGCCGCCAGCGTGCGGGTCTTGAAGAAGCGGGCGCGCCACAGCCAGACATCGATCCGGCAGGTCTCGACGGCCTCGGCCGCCTCGGGCTTCACGCCGCGCCTCCGGCCTGGGGCCTGCGGCGTCGCCGGCGGGGCTTGCGCCGGGCGGGCGCGGCGAGAGGGGGCGGGGCGGCGGCGGCCTGGCGCGGCGCCTTGGGCCGCGGGGCCTTGGGACGCTGGGCGGGCGGGACGGTCTTCAGGGCCGCCAGGGCGGCGAAGGGGGAGGTGGACGGGGCCGCCGGGGCCTTCTGCGCCTTGGCCTCCAGCTTCCGGCGGCGCCAGGGGCGGGGTTCGCCGGTCTTGGATGGACCGGTGGGCGCATAGTCCAAGGCCCGCAGGATGGCCTCGCCCTCGGCTGTGCTCCAGCCCAGCGCAGACCACAGGTCTTCAGGCAGGCGCACGCCGCCGGCCTCCCGCGGGGCGGCGCGCAGGCGCTCGTCCAGATCTTCCAGCGCGTCCACGGGAACCGACAGGCCGGCCGTCGCCCGATGCCCATGGGCGGCCAGGCGCCAGGGGGCGGGGATGT
>JAHUZY010000325.1 GCA_019264505.1 Phenylobacterium sp.
CGTGATGCTCTACGCCCTGGGTGTGGGCATGGGCCAGGACCCCATGAACGAGACGGAGCTGCCCTTCGTCTATGAGAAGAACCTGAAGGTCATTCCGACCGCCGCCACCGTCCTGGCGGCCGGCGCCCGGGCCGCGGCCAATGCCGGCCCCGCCCCGCAGATGCCCGAGGGCCACCGCCCCAGCCAGATCAACTTCCTGATGGTCGTCCACGGCGAGCAGAAGGTGGAGCTGCACAAGCCCCTGCCGACCAAGGGCACCTTCACCGTCGAGGGCCGCACGGTCGGCGCCTATGACAAGGGCAAGGACAAGGGCGCCGTCGTCATCAACGAATCGGTCTGGACCGATGAGAACGGCGAAAAGGTCGCCACCCTGACCTCGTCGACCTTCGCCCGGGGCGACGGCGGCTTCGGCGGTCCCACCGAGGGCGCGCCTGAGCCGCACAAGGTGCCCGAGCGCGCGCCGGACATGTCGGTGGACTTCACCACCCGTGAGGACCAGGCCCTGCTCTATCGCCTGAACGGCGACCGCAACCCCCTGCATTCGGACCCGGATTCGGCCAAGCGCTCGGGCTTCCCGCGGCCGATCCTGCACGGCCTGTGCACCTACGGCATCACCTGCCGGGCGATCCTGCAGGCGGTGACCGACTTCGACCCCGACCAGATCAAGAGCCATCAGGCCAGGTTCTCGGCGCCCGTCTTCCCCGGCGACACCATCACGGTGGACATCTGGAAGGACGGCAAGGAGATCAGCTTTGAGGCGCGGGTGAAGGAACGCAACGCCACGGTGATCAAAAACGGGCTGGCCGTCCTGCGCTAGGCCAAACCCTGCTCGGAACGGTTCCCCCTCGGGGGGAGCCGTTCTAGAGAGGGCGGATGATCCGTATGCATCCTGCCCTCATCGCATTTGTCTTCGCTGTCGGCCTTTCGGCCTGTGCGGCCGCGCCCGCCCAGTCCCCCTCGACCCTCGCCAACACCGAAAGCGGGGATTTCGTCCCCCCGGAGATCGAAGGCTATCTGACGGCCAGCGATCTGGACGGTGTCGCATTGCTCGGTCCGCCGCCGGCGCTTGACAGCCCCCGCGGCCGCGCCGATGCGCAACGCTTCGAAGAGACAAGATCCCTGGAAGGCACAGCCCGCTGGGCCAAGGCCGCCGCCGACGCCGACCTCTGGGGCGGCAAGGCGCTGAAGGGCTATGCCTGCGCCTCAGGCCTGGACATCAGCCCGCAATCGACCTCGGTCACCGCCCACATCCTGGAGCGGGCCGAGCAGGACGTCCGCACGGTCAGCACGCCGGTCAAGGATCACTATGCTCGCCTTCGGCCGCTGATCGGCAATGACAAGCCCATCTGCGTGCCCCGGGCGCCCTGGATGGAAATCAACGCCTCCTATCCGTCCGGCCACTCCATGACCGGCTGGGCCTGGGCGCTGATCCTGGTGGAACTGGCGCCGGACCAGGCCGGCCCCCTGCTGGAGGCCGGCAAGGAGATGGGCGAGTCGCGGGTCATCTGCGGCATGCACTATCCCAGCGACGTGGAGGCCGGGCGCGACCTGGCTGCGGCCATGGTCGCCCGCATGCGGGCCAACCCGGAATTCCGCGCCGACATGGAGAAGGCCCGCCGGGAAGTGGCCCGGCTCAAGGCGCCGCCTTCGGGCTGCGGGGCCTAAGGGGTCGCCAGCCAGACCCAGGCCGGGCGGAAGGGATCATCCGTCGGCGCACTGGGGTTCTCGAAGTCGAGGTCGGGACGCCGCGCCAGGCCTAGGCGCTGCATGACGGCCTGGGATCTCACGTTGTGCGGACTGGTATAGGCCCAGACCTCCGCCATCCCCAGCCGTCCGAAGGCGTCAGCTAAAACCGCCGCGGCGGCCTCGGTGGCGTAGCCCTGCCCCCAGGTCTCAGGAATCAGCCGCCAGCCGATCTCCGGCGTGCCGGCGACGGGCTGGCTCTCATGGGCGGGCATGACCCCGCACCAGCCCAGCACGCGGCCGTCAGAGCGACGCTCGAGGCAGAACCGGCCATAGCCCAGGCGGTCGAAGGTCTCTTCAACCCGCGCCAGCCGGGCGTCGGCCTCGTGCGGAGGCAGGACGCCGCCCAGCCAGTCCATCACCTGCGGGTCGGCGCAGATGGCGTGGAAGGCCGGCCGATCGTCGTCGCGCCAGCGCCGCAGGATGAGCCGCTCGGTCTCGATCATGGGCGCAAACCTAGGCCGCAGGCCCGGCTCGCGCCAGGCCTCAGGCCGGTCGCGGGCCGGTCAGGGCGCCATAGAGGTCGGTGCGCCGATCCCGGAAGAACCCCCAGGCGGCCCGGTGGGTGGTCAGGAAGTCCAGGTCGAACTCGGCCGCCAGCACGCCCTCCTCGTCCGCGCCGAACTCCGCCACCAGGTCCCCGCGGTGATCGGCGATGAAGGACGAGCCATAGAACCGCTGGCCGCCGCCGGGATAGCCCGCCCAGGGCTCAAAGCCTGTGCGGTTGGCGCCAACCACCGGGATCACGTTGGACACCGCATGGCCCTGCATGGCCCGGCGCCAGGGGGCGGCGGTGTCCAGGGTTTCGTCATGGGGCTCAGACCCGATGGCCGTGGGATAGAACAGCACCTCGGCGCCCATCAGCGCCATGGCCCGGGCGGCCTCGGGGTACCACTGGTCCCAGCAGATGCCGACGCCGACCTTGCCGAACCGGGTGTCCCAGACCCGGAAGCCCGTGTCGCCGGGGCGGAAATAGTACTTTTCCTGATAGCCCGGCCCGTCGGGGATATGGCTCTTGCGATAGACCCCCATGGGCGAGCCGTCGGCGTCGATCATCACCACGCTGTTGAAATAGTGCGGCCCTTCGCGCTCATAGATCGAGATCGGCAGCACGATTCCGAGCTCGGCCGCCAAGGGGGCGAGCGCGGTGACGCAGGGGTGCTCGCGCCAGGGATGGGCGGTGGAAAACCAGCGCTCCTCCTGGGTGACGCAGAAATAGGGGCCCTGGAACAGTTCGGACGGCAGGATCACCTGGGCGCCCTGGCTGGCGGCCTGCCGGATGAAGTCGGCGGTCTTCTTGATGTTGGCGGCGAGATCCAGGCCATAGGCGGTCTGGATGGCGGCGACCTTGATGATACGGGCCATCAGGCGGGCTCCTGCTGGGTGATGCAGTGGAACGAGCCGCCGCCGGTGAGGATGGCGGCGGACGGCAGGCCGATGACCTCGCGGTCGGGGAAGACGGACTTGAGCGCATCGATGGCCATCTCGCCGGGGCGCTGCGCATAGGTCGGCACGACCACCGCCCCGTTGGCGATGATGAAGTTCATGTGCGAGGCGGGCGTATAGTCGCCATCGGCGTTCTCGATCCAGCCGGGCGAAGGGATGCGCACCACCTTCAGCCGCTCTCCGCGCGCATCCGTCATCCCGGCCAGACGCCGGGCGGCGTCGTCATAGGCGTCCATGTTCGGGTCGCCCCGGCCATAGGCCACCGGACAGACCACCACGCCAGGCGCCGCGAAGCGGGCCAGGTTGTCCACATGGCCATCGGTGTGGTCGTTCTGCAGGCCATCCCCGAGCCAGAGGGTCTTGCGGACCCCCAGGGCGGCGGCGAGCGCGGCCTCGGCGACGTCTGCGCTCCAGCCCGGATTGCGGTTGGCGTTCAGCAGGCACTGGCCCGTGGTGAGCACCGTGCCAAACCCGTCATGATCCAGGGCGCCGCCCTCCAGGATGAAGGCGTTGGACGCCAGCGGTACGCCGGCATGACCGGCGATCTGGCCCGCGACGGTGTCGTCATGGGGATAGACATACTTGCCGCCCCAGCCGTTGAAGCGGAAGCCCCGGGCGCTCCAGCCGTCCCCCTGGCGGGCGAAGATGGGGCCGGTATCCCGCAGCCAGATGTCGCCGAAGGCGCCCGGGATGATCTCGATCCCAGCCTCGCCGTCCAGCAGCCGCCGGGCGTCAGCTTCGCCTTCGGGAGAGCCGGTCATCAGGCGCACCCGCTCCTGGCCGGGGCCGGCCAGGGCGCGGGCCAGGGCGGCCACCTCAGCCTGGGCCTGGCCGTAGTCCTCGCCCCAAAGACAGTCTCTTAT
>JAHUZY010000343.1 GCA_019264505.1 Phenylobacterium sp.
ATGCAGCACCGGCCCGCGGAACTCCTCGGCCCGGCTGGCGATGCCGGCGGCCAGGGCGGCGACGTCCCCGTCGGCCGAGAGCACCTGGCGAAAGCCCGCCGCCCGGGCGGCCTGGGCGCAGGCGGCGCCCACGGCGAAGACCGGCAGGGCGCGAACCTCGGTGAGCTGGGCGAAAACCCGCACCCCATTGGCGCTGGTGAAGGCGAGCGCGCCGACGCCGGTGAGATCGGGCGCAGTACCGGTGACGGGGCGCACCTCCAGAAGCGGCAGAACCAGCGGCATATGGCCCAGGGACCGCAGGCGGGCGGCTGTGGCGGTGGCGCCGGGCTCGGCCCGCGTGATCCAGATGAGACGCCGGGGGGGTGCGGTCATGGCGCCAGCAAAGCTTGAGCCGCAGGGGCGATGCAACCCCGCAACGGCCTATTCCGGCAGGATGATCGCGTCGCCGGCCTCGTCGCGGAGCTCAGCGCCCAGCTTCAGGCCAAGCTCCCGGGCCGCCACCATGGCGTCGGCCGCACGGGTCAGGTCCAGGCCCTCTTCCCGGCGGAAGCGCAGGCGGCCGTCCGGCGACAGGGCCTCGACAATCAGGAACAGCTGGCCGGCCTTCAGGGTGGCATAGGCGCCGATCGGCGTGCGGCAGGAGCTTTCCAGGGCCGCCATGGCGCCGCGTTCTGCGGCCACGGTGGTGGTGGTGTCCATGTCGCGCAGGGCTTCGAGCCACGGCTGGCCCTGGTCGGCCTCGCGGGTCTCGATGGCCAGGGCGCCCTGGCCCGGGGCCGGTGGGCGCTCGACGGGATCGATGAAGCTCTTGGCCGCTCCATCCAGGCCCAGGCGCTTGAGGCCCGACAGGGCCAGGATGATGGCGTCGTACTCGCCGGCCTCCAGCTTGGCCATGCGGGTGCCCACATTGCCCCGCAGGAGCTGGACGTCCAGGTCGGGGCGGGCGTGCAGGCTCTGGGCCTGGCGGCGCAGGCTGGCGGTGCCGAGCTTCGCGCCCTTGGGCAGGTCTTCCAGGGTGCGGGCCTCGCGGCTGAGGAAGGCGTCCCGGGGGTCTTCCCGCTCGGGAATGGCGGCGATGACCAGACCCGGCGGCAGGACGGCGGGCATGTCCTTCATGGAATGGACCGCGCAGTCGATGCGGCCGTCCAGCATCGCCTCCTCGATCTCCTTGGTGAACAGCGCCTTGCCGCCCACCTCCAGCAGGCGCCGATCCTGGATCTGATCGCCCGAGGTGCGGATGACGATCAGGGGGGCCACCTTCTCGGCGTCCTCCGGCGGGGCGCCGAGCGCCGCAGCTATACGACGCTGCATCTGGCCGGCCTGAGCCAGGGAGAGCTGGGACCCACGAGCCCCGATGCGGACGACGGGCGGTTGCGAAGACACGGTGAGCGGTCTACCTGCGATGCGATGACTGACAGCCCGCTGCTACAGGACAGGCGCCTTGGCCGCAACCAGATGACCGAATCCACGAAGCTGGGGCTCACGGTCCTGGGGCTGGAGACCAGCTGCGACGAAACCGCCGCCGCCGTGGTGCGCCTGGACGCCGAGGGCGGGGTCCAGGTGCTCTCCTCGGTGATCGCCAGCCAGATCGCCCAGCACGCCCCCTATGGCGGGGTGGTGCCCGAAATCGCCGCCCGCTCGCACGTGGAGGCCATCGACGCCATCGCCGCCCAGGCCATGGTCGAGGCCGGCCTTTCCTATGACGATCTGGACGGGGTGGCGGCCACCGCCGGGCCTGGCCTTGTGGGCGGGGTGATGGTGGGGCTGGCCTTTGGCAAGGCCGTGGCGCTGGCCCGGTCCCTGCCCTTGGTGGCGGTCAACCACCTGGAGGGCCATGCGGTCTCCGCCCGACTGGGGGCGGCCGTGCCCTACCCCTTCCTGCTGCTGCTGGTCTCCGGCGGCCACTGCCAGCTGCTGGAGGTGGGCGGGGTCGGCGCCAGTCGTCGCCTGGGCACCACCATGGATGATGCCGCCGGCGAGGCCTTCGACAAGATCGCCAAGACGCTGGGCCTGCCCTATCCCGGGGGACCGGCCCTGGAGAAGCTCGCGGTCGGCGGCGATGCTGAGCGCTACGTCCTGCCGAGGGCGCGCCTGGGTCACAAGGACTGCGACTTCTCCTTTTCCGGCCTGAAGACCGCCGCGGCGCGGATCGCCGAGGGGCTGAGCACGGAGGCCGAGCGCCGTGACCTGGCCGCCGCCGTCCAGACCGCCATCGCCCGTCAGCTGCGCGAACGCACCGAGCGGGCCATGGACCTCTACGCGCAGGCCCACGCGGGCGAGACCCTGAGCTTCGTGGTGGCCGGCGGGGTCGCCGCCAACGGCGCGGTGCGCGCGGTCCTGGAAGAGGCCGCCCGTGCTAGAGGCTTTTCCTTCACCGCCCCGCCGCTGGCCTACTGCACCGACAACGCCGCCATGATCGCCCTGGCCGGCGCCGAACGGCTGGCCCTGGGGATCAGCGACCCCCTCGACGCCCCGGCCCGCCCCCGCTGGCCGCTGGACGCGGCCGCCGCAGCCGCCAATCCCAGCCACCTCGCCGGTCGAAAGGGCGCCAAGGCATGAGCCAGTCCATGAAACGCGCCGGGGTCATCGGCGCCGGCGCCTGGGGAACAGCGCTCGCCCAGGTCTGCGTCCGGGCGGGCCTCTCCACCACCCTGTGGGCCCGAGAGCCGGAGGTGGTCACAGCCATCAGCGAGACCGGCGAAAACACCCTCTTCCTGCCGGGCGTGCCCCTGGACAAGGCCCTGGCCTGCACCGGCGACCTGGCCGACCTGGCCGGCAGCGACCTGATCCTGATGGTGGCGCCGGCCCAGCATCTGCGCGCCGCCCTCACAGCCTTCGCCCCTCACACACGGCCAGGCCTGCCCATCCTCCTGTGCGCCAAGGGGGTGGAGCAGGGCTCGCTGAAGCTGATGACGGAAGTCCTGGCCGAGACCCTGCCCGACGCCGCGCCCGCCGTGCTGTCAGGCCCCAGCTTCGCCGGCGAGGTGGCCCGGGGCCTGCCCACCGCCGTGACGCTCGCCTGTCCGGACGAGGCCCTGGGCCGGGCGCTCGCCGAAGCCATCGCCCTGCCGGCCTTCCGCCCCTACTACGCCCCGGACATGATCGGCGCCGAGGTGGGCGGGGCGATCAAGAATGTGCTTGCCATCGCCTGCGGCATTGTCGAGGGCCGCGGCCTGGGCCGCTCGGCCCATGCCGCCCTGATCACCCGGGGCGTTGCGGAAATGACCCGGGTGGCCGTGGCCCTGGGCGGGCAGGCGGAGACCGTCGCCGGCCTCTGTGGCCTCGGCGACCTGGTGCTCACCTGCTCCAGCCCGCAGTCGCGCAACATGAGCGTCGGCCTGGCGCTGGGCGGCGGCCAGACCCTGGACC
>JAHUZY010000349.1 GCA_019264505.1 Phenylobacterium sp.
GTCCATCAGGATCACTTCGGGGCTGACGGCGATGGCCCGGGCGATGACCAGGCGCTGCTGCTGGCCGCCCGACAGGCTGGTGCCCGGCGCCTGCAGACGATCGGCGACCTCTTTCCACAGGCCGGCCCGCTTGAGCGAGGATTCCACGATGTCGGCCAGCTCGGTCTTGTTGTCGGCGAAGCCGTGGATGCGAGGCCCATAGGCCACGTTCTCGAAAATGCTCTTGGGGAAGGGGTTGGGCTTCTGGAAGACCATGCCCACCCGGGCGCGCAGCAGGACCGGATCTACCTTGCGGTCGTTGATGTCCTCGCCGTCCAGGATGATCTTCCCATCGACCCGGGCGCCGGGGATGGTGTCGTTCATCCGGTTTATGCAGCGCAGGAAGGTGGACTTGCCGCAGCCCGACGGACCGATCAGGGCGGTGACCATGCGGTCGGGCATGTCCAGGCTGACGTCGAACAGGGCCTGTTTGTCGCCATAGAAGACGCTGACATCAGTGGCCGAGACCTTGCCGGCGGCGGCGCGGCTCGTTCCGGCCGAGGCCAGGGCGTCGTCGCGCTGGGCGGTCATATTGAAGCTCGAACGGGGGTTGGACAGGGGAGTCATGGGATCACCAGCGGCGTTCGAAGCGACGGCGCACCAGCACCGCGACCAGGTTCATCAGCACCATGAAGACCAGCAGCACGATGATGGCCGCGGCGGTCCGTTCATGGAAGGCCCGCTCCGAGGCGTTCTCCCAGATGAAGATCTGCACCGGCAGCACGGTGGCCGCGCTGGTCAGGGTCTCAGGCACGCCCGGTACGAAGGAGACCATGCCGATCATCAGCAGCGGCGCGGTCTCGCCGAGCGCATGGGCCAGCGAAAGGATGACGCCGGTCATCATGCCGGGCATGGCCAGCGGCAGGACGTGGTGGAAGACGGTCTGGGTGCGTGAGGCGCCCACCGCCAGGGCCGCCTCGCGGATGGACGGCGGCACCGCGCGCAGGGCCGATCGGGTGGCGATGATGATGGTCGGCAGCGACATCAGCGCCAGGACGAGGCCCCCCAGCAGGGGCGAGGACCTGGGCACGGCCAGCCAGTTGATGAACACGGCCAGGCCGAGCAGGCCGTAGATGATGGAGGGCACGGCGGCGAGGTTGTTGATGTTCACCTCGATGATGTCGGTCCACCGATTCTTGGGCGCGAACTCTTCGAGATAGGTGGCCGCCAGCACGCCGATGGGGGCGGCCAGCATGGCGGTGACGAGCAGCATCATGGCCGAGCCGACCACGGCGCCCCAGACGCCGGCCTGCTCGGGCTCGGTGGAGTCCGACCGGGACAGGAAGGTCCAGTTGAAGCCGCCGGAAACCAGGTCGCGCTCGCGCAACTCGTCCAGCCAGTCCAGCTGTCGGTCGCTCAGGAGCCGCCCGCCGATCTCGGTGTCGCGGCTGATCTGGCCCTTGTAGTAGAGGCTGGCGTTGGCCTTCATCGGGCCTTCGACCGTGATGGTCTGGCCCACCAGGGACGGGTCTTCCCGCAGGCGGTCGAGGATCTGGAAGCCGAGGTCGCCCGACAGGATGGCCATCATCTCAGCTGAGGCCTCCCCATACGGATCATCGGTCTCGCCCAGCAGGGCCAGGGCCGACTCGGCGACCATCAGATTGAAGTTCGAGCCGCCCAGATCAGCCATGTCCACCCGGTCGGCATTGACCTGAACCGGCAGGCTGACCCGGTAGTCGGTGAAGGTGGAATAGCCCTGCAGGCCAATGCGGCCGAGCAGCAGCACCAGGAAGGCGAGCGCCAGAATGATGGCCGCGCGGCCATAGAAGCGGAACCGCGCCTCGGCGCGATAGCGGCGCTTCAGACGGGCCTCGGACTCGGCCCGGGCGCGGGCCTTGGCGCTCTGGGCGGGGGTGAGGGCCGCGTCAGTCATACTGTTCCCGGTAGCGCTGCACGATCCGCAGGGCGACGATGTTGAGCATGAGGGTGATCAGGAACAGGGTCAGGCCCAGACCGAAGGCCGACAGGGTCTTGGGGCTGTCGAACTCCTGGTCGCCGGTGAGCAGGGTGACGATCTGCACCGTCACCGTGGTGACCGTATCCAGCGGGTTGAAGGTGGCGCGGGCCTGAAGACCGGCGGCCATGGTGACGATCATGGTCTCGCCCACGGCCCGCGAGACGGCCAGCAGGAGGGCGCCCATGACGCCCGGCAGGGCGGCGGGCATGATCACCCGGGTGATGGTCTCCGACCGCGTTGCGCCCATGGCCAGCGACCCATCCCGCAGGGACTGGGGCACTGCGTTGATGATGTCGTCCGACAGGGAGGAGACGAAGGGGATCAGCATGATGCCCATGACGGCGCCGGCCACCAGGGCCATCTGGTTCTGAACCTGCATCAGATAGAGACCAAGCCCGTCCAGCGGGCCGCCGATGAACTGGGCGCCCAGGCTGTTGAACGCGCCGCGGAACAGGGGGCCGACTGTCAGGGCGGCGAAGAAGCCGTAGACCACAGTCGGGATGCCGGCGAGGATCTCCAGCAGCGGCTTGACCACCGCGCGCACGGTCGGCCCGGCATATTCCGAAAGATAGATGGCGGCGAACAGACCGACCGGCGCGGCCACCGTCATGGCGATCATCATGATCAGGAAGGTGCCCATGAACAGGGGCACGGCGCCAAAGGCCCCGGACGAGGCCACCTGGTCGGCGCGGATGGCGATCTGCGGGTCCCAGGTGAGACCGAACAGGAACTCGAAGACCGGCACGGCCTGGAAGAAGCGCCAGCTTTCCCAGACCAGGGAGGCGACGATGCCCAGGGTGGTCAGTACCGCCACCACCGAACAGGCCAGGAAGAGAACGGCGATCCAGCGCTCCACCCGGGGACGGGCGGCGAAGTCGGCGCTGAGCCGCGGCCAGGCCATGGCGGCGCCGGCCAGGGCCAGGATGAAGGCGGTGATCAGCGCGCCGGTGGTCAGGCTGCGGTGGATGTCGCGGGCCTGGACCAGCTTTTCGGCGAAAGCCTCGCCCAACGCGCCGTCATAGACGGTCTGGCTGACCTGGCCGCCCGTCACGGTGGCCACCACGTCGTTGTAGAAGACGTCCTGGGCGCTGCCGGGCAGGGTCGAGACGGCCGCCGGCGGGTCGGCGCGCAGCACAATCTCTTCGATCTGGGCGCCGAACAGGCTGACCAGGAGCAGGAGGATGATGGCCGGGGCCGCCGTCCACAGGGCCAGATAGGCGCCGTGATACCCCGGAAGGGAGTGCATCAGGCGCGCCCGTCCGCCCGCGGCGCTCAGCACCTTGCGGCGGCCGGCCGCATAGGCCGTGACAGAAAACAGGATGAGCCCCAGAAGGGCGATCCAGATGAGCATTCAGGCCTTCGTCTTGCCGCTCGTCGCGCGCGTCATGCGGTTCGGGCGGACAAACTCCGCCCCTGTCCGCGCCGGGCGGAAACTGCCCTCCCTTTGCTGATCAAACGCGACAGTTTCATGACAGTTTTATTACATCGTCAGGAGCAGCCCCGGGCTGGTCGCCGACCTCGGTGGACGTCCGTGCGAGGGGGAAATAGGCCGTGAAGACAGCGCCGTGGCCGGGCCGACTCTCTACGGCCAAGCCGCCGCGGTGACGGTTGACGATGTGCTTGACGATGGCGAGGCCAAGCCCCGTGCCGAGCTTCTCACCGCTCTTCTGACCCTCCACCCGGTAGAAGCGTTCGGTCAGCCGGGGAAGGTGCTCGCGGTCCATGCCCGGCCCGGAGTCGATCACCGACAGGGCGGCGAACCGCTCGGGCCCATGGTCGGGAGTCAGCAGGGACATTCTGGCGGCCTGCTCCATGCGCGGTGCGACGCAGGCCTCGGCGCTGAGATCGCTCTGCAGAAGGATGCGGATACGGCCCTCGGCCGGGGAGTATTTCAGGGCGTTGTCCACCAGATTCTGGGCCACCTGGATCACCTGGTCGCGGTCGCCGGTGATGGTCACCGCCCCCCTTGGCGGCGTCTCCACCTCCAGGGCCACGCCCTTGTCGCGAGCCAGGGGCGCCAGGG
>JAHUZY010000361.1 GCA_019264505.1 Phenylobacterium sp.
GACAGGTACTGCCAGCCCTCGAAGTCGACGTGACTCTCCAGATCGGTTTGCCAAGCGTCTTCGACCGCGGGC
The DNA here is from genome assembly GCA_019264505.1 of Phenylobacterium sp. GTDB lineage: Bacteria > Pseudomonadota > Alphaproteobacteria > Caulobacterales > Caulobacteraceae > Phenylobacterium. Next base: position 73 of record JAHUZY010000361.1, read on the forward strand.
TTGAAGGTGACGACCAGGACCCGCTTGGCCCCAAGCCTACGGGCGAGTTGGTAAGCAGTGAACGTCTTCCCAAACCGCATCTTGGCGTTCCAAAGGAAGCGGGGAACGGCGACGGCGTCTTCTGCCCAGCGCGAGCGAAAATAGGCCTCAGTCTCCTCGACGGCGGCCTGTTGCTCAGCGCGGGGCGGGAATGTCTGGTCGCGGCGGCCTTCGATCCGGTGACCGGCCCTAAGCTCGGCCAGCGCCGCCTGCACATCGGCCACTGTGCAGCGCATCCATTCGAGTTGAACTCGCTCATGGCCCCTGACCGCGAGCGCTGCCCGCAACGCATGGTCTGAGATGATCGATCCATCCTCGCGCGCCGCAGACTCATCCAGCTCGATGCGGGGCGTAATGCCCGCTGTCTTGGTCTGCTCTGCGATCCGCTGTCTTACGTCGCGCGTGGTCTGGCCGATCTTCAGCAGGCCCGTATGGGTTGGCGCGTCGATAGCGTAGGCATAGAGGCGCGGGTTGACCTCCGGCTTGGGCGGCAGGATGTCATCGATTGGTCGAGTCAATCGACCGCCTCCATCGGGCGGATCATAGAGTTGATGAAGGACTGCTCTTCACTCGTTATCCCGTACCTTTTGTAGAGTTCATCGTCAGTCCAAGTCCGGTCCATCGGCAGGGCGGGAACGAACTGAAAACGCTCGTTGTAGATGTCCTGTGTGTTTTTCCGAAGCGACACAAGAAACCGAACGAAACGCGTCCTAAGGTAGGCGCTAAATCGTACAGCCTCAGCTTCTGACTTGAAGCGACTTATGACCAAATAGGTCTCGCTACACGCCGTTCCTGGTCCAGCGACAATAGGATAGTTATAAATTTGGTGAGGGAGAGCTTCCCCAGCGCCATAAGCGCGCCCGAGAAGAACCTTCCAATCATCGACCCACGGATCATTTCGAGGAATGTCAGCACGCTCAATAAACGTATCCCCGCCGTTGCCGATCAGACGAATGGGATCACTCAAGCTGTCAGGCCGCGCGACGCCCCGGAAGTTGGTACGGATGCTGAAGGGCTGGATGGGCGACACCATCGCGGCAAGGTTGCTGGACCCGCTTCTGCCGGTGGCCGCAAGCACCTTCTCAAGAATCGGAACCGCCTCATTGCGCCTAACGAGTATGTCGTAGGCGTCGAGCTTCCGCGACATCGCCGGACCTGTCGGCGCGCCACCCTGAAAGGTTGTAACCTCGCAAGGGCCTTCCCAGCTGCTGCTCCATAGGAAGTAAGAGACTCCGCCCTTGATCTGCGTTCCAGGAAAAGCCTCAGAAGCGTCAGGATAGTCGACAAGCTTCTGCATGCGCCTGTCGGCGAGCATCTCGGCACGATAATCGTCAAGACCGCGTCCTCCGGCGAACCATCGTGATGGCGTCACCATGAGCAAGAAGCGAGGATCCAGTTGCTTCGCTGCCCTCACAAACTTTTGGTAGATCGGCATGGCGAACCCTCCGATCGCCTCGCCGCCACTTTGACCCAGTTGATAAGGAGGATTGCCGATGATCACGTCAAACTGCATTTCTGCTCCAAACAGTTCCGCAACCCGCGCCGGGACGTTGTCAGTGTGAAGTATGGCATAGGCATGGGTCTCATATGACTCGCCTCGATCATAGTCTTTCCGGCCCGCTCCGCAGTATCTGCACCTACCTTCATCCCAATCATGTTCCGTTCTTTCGAACCAGATGTTGCCGCTCTCATTAGAAAAGCTCGTTGCAACCGAGTGCGCCCCATCTGCCATCTTTGAACAATAAAGGCTGCGCCGCGCCAGCAGTGCTGTCAGCTGGGTAATGCCGATACCAAACAGTTGTCGCGTCAGGATGTGATCAACGCGGGTCTGGAGGTCAGGGATTTCATCCGCCAAGCCGGCGATCAGCCGCGTCGCAATCTCGCGGAGAAAGACGCCGGATTTCGTGCAGGGGTCCAGGAAGGTTGCCGAGCGGTCAGCCCACAAGTTGGCCCCGCCGTTGGCGGCTGCCCAGCCTTCGGCCAGGGTATCGAGCATCCGGCCAGCAAATTCGGGCGGGGTGAAAACCTCATCGTTCGACAGATTGGCGATGCAGGTCAGCACATCTGGATTGCGCTTAAACAGGGCGAACGGCGCCGCGTCCGTCATCGGGCGCCCTCGGGGACCGCTTCATCCAGAGCCGCGAGGTCACGCACTGACATGGGGGGATGAGCCTTCATCGGCTGGAACACCTCATGCTTGCCCAGGTGAGCGAACAGAGTGCCCTCCTCTCTCAAGCCCGACACCCGCGTCAGAACGTCCAGGCGGAAGTCACGACGCTGGAACTTTCCATTCCCCAGGTAACCCCATTCGACAAATGTGATCGGTCCGCCTTCTGCCGCCTGCATAGACAGGGCGTCGCCGTGGATTAAATTCAGTGACAGGACATGGGAGCCCGCACGCCAGAATTCGTCGGTTGGAATCATGCTCAAGTATTGGCCAAAAACCTCCAACATATTGGCGCGACACTCAGATATGTTGTCGTAGAGCAACTCGATTCCGTAACAGCAGGTCAAGGCCTGGAGAGCATGGATGCGCTTGCTGAAGCTATCGCGCCCATACTTGCGCTCTACTGCCGCTAGTTTGCGCTGGAGAATCGGAACGAGGAAGTTCCCACTGCCACAGGCTGGCTCCAGAAAGCGGGAATCGATGCGCTCCGTTTCACCCTTCACGAGATCGAGCATGCGCTCGACCAGCCACGGGGGCGTGAAGACCTCCCCATGGTCGGCAACGCGCTTCTTTGACTTAATCAGACTCATTGCATGGCCATCGCGGATGATCGCCCAACCTTAGCGGGTTTCTGCGCCATGGCGACGGCGATTGACCACTTTGGTTGGTCAGCGTCTCGGCGATGGCTACGCTTGCGTGACCAACTGATCGAGACCAGCTGCGGTGAAGATAAGGGACTCGGCCCCGCAAAACCGGCAGCACTACAGTGGCTCATCACTTCGGGCGAAACGACAAATTGAGGCACGGCCCGGCCTAAGCCAAGCCCCCTAGCCTGCCACCATCCCCAATCATCTCGCGGATACGGTCGACTACCGACTGCTCCGAGGCCGCCGGGCGCGCCATCTTCCGGATCAATTCCGCCTGCCGGTGCGCGCCAACCGCCCCATAGCTCGTGAATGTCGTCAGCACCTGCTCGTGGCCGAGGTTCTGGGACCAGGCCTTGAACTCCTCCGGGGAGCGACAGGTGCGCTCGCCAAGCTGCACCAGGGTGTCGCGAATAGAGTGCGGCTTGAAATAGGGGAGGCCCGCCTGCTCAAAGGCTTTCCGAAACAATTGGCGGATAGGCGCGGCGGTGGTCCAGGCTTGGCGGTCAATCCCGGCGGTGACGAAGCCACCATCCTGGCCAGTGGTCATCAGGGTGCGGGGAAACAGCGGGTCATTGTCGCCAAACAGGCGGTCCCGGCGGAGGTAAGCCGCCCACTCGCCGATGATCTCGACTGCCTCACCACCGACCGGGAAGAAGTACGTCGTGAAGGTCTTGGCGAACTTGGTCTTCACGTCTTCGGCGTCCTGGCGCAGGGCACCCGCCGCAAGGTCCAGATGCTTCAGGCGGAGTGACGCCAGAGCGCCATCCCGCGCGCCCGTCAGCAAGAGAAGGGCCACAATCGCCCGATCCCGCCGCTCGATCTCGGTGTCGCCGGGCATGGTGGCCAGGACGTGGTGCATCTGCTCCAGGGTCGGAAAGGGCTTTTCGCGGACCGCGCGGGCGATCCGGGCGTCCTTTTCCGAAGGGCTGAAATAGTCGGCGTCGGCGTAGGTGATCTTGCTGCGATAGCCGGGCTGGTCGGCGAGCCAGATATAGAAGGCCTTCAGGGTGCGAAGGGTTGAGGCTACGGTGGCGCGGCTCAGGCGTTCTCCTGTCCGGGCATTGGACTGATCCGAAAGGCGGCGCTTGAAAGCCACCACCTGCTCCCGGTGGAATGCGGCGAAGTCGCGGGCGCCGGTCGCATCTTCGAACCGGCTGATGGCCTTGGCGACAGTGTCGATGGAAGCCGTGCTGCGCCCCCTCGCCTCCTTGAGATAGACGAGATAGTTGCGCTTGATCCGCTCGTTTTTCGGATTGGCTTTTGTCATGCCGCTGCACCTTGCTTGAAATGACAGTTGGAAGGGGGAGGAGCGGGCTCCGCTATGCGTGGCGCCGCATCCACAATCCGGACTGTCACTTCCGGCAGAATGAGGCCTAGGGCGTCCTCCCTGGCCTGCCGGTGCATGGTCGTGCCGCACGCCTCGCAGAGGGCGCTCAGGTTACCCGCGCGCCCGAACCGACGGTGGTAATCGACCATGCCCAGGGCTGGCTTCCGGGGCGCACGGCAGCCGAAACAGTAGAGGTGTCCAGGCGGGCTGGGGTGCTTGGCCTTCTTACGCCGGCTGTCCAGGAACGCTCGAAGCACCGAGCCCTTGATAAGGAGGGGCCGGCGGCCGTCGATGGGCTCCAGACCATCACGCTTGATCCAGCCGCGCACCGTATTGACGTGCAGGCCGTAAAGCTCCGCCACCTCGGCAAGGGTGTATGCGAGGTGGATCTTGGTCAGCCGGGGGTTCAGCCGTGTGCGAGCCATGCTGGCGGACCTCAGGCGGTTTCAATGAGGCGGCGGATCGACTCCACCTTCACCAGGGTCCGGCGTCCTAGCTTCACCGCCTCCAGCCGCCCGCTGCGCAGCAAGCCGTAGATTGAGGTGCGGCCAACGCCTAGCGCCTTGGCAGTGTCATTGATGGAAAGGAAGATGGGCTGCATTTTCGGCCTTCGCTCTGACGCTGGCGAGCACCAGCAAACGTCTGCGAAGGCTGAGTTAGTTGGCGGACCAACACAGCCGGAATGGGCCGGAAATTGCCGGGAATTGCCTAGTGACCATTTTCCGGCTCGCGGAGCCGAAGGAGCACAGCCTTAGCGGTTTCCTGTACAGTGGTCCTTGAAGGGGCCTCCAAGCCGCGCCCGCTGAGCCGATCTTCAACGGCGGCAATCAGTTCATCCTGGCCGCGCGTTCCCTCCCCCGCCGGCATGCCCTCTTCGTGAATGTAGGCGACTAGCTCCGCGACCCAATGCGGCCAAGCCTCCGAACGGGGACGACCGCGCGCCTGTATCTGGACGGGCGCAGCAGCCATAGTCGTTCCCGGGTTATGCGGCAGCATGCCCAAGACAGTCTGTTTGTGGAACTTAACCCCGAACGCCTGAAGGCGCGTGCGCTGCTCCAGCCACGTCTCAAAGTCGCCTGTCGTCCAGTTCTGATCCAGCGCCGCCTGGCCCTCAGCCCACCAGAACACTTTGGGCAACTCGACGTTGGCGCGCTGCTCGGCACCAGCGACAAATAGGTCGGCATGAGTGCGGATCAGACCAACATGCGCGCGCTTCGCCAGGGTGTAGGTTCCACCCCCACCGGGATAGGCTTTCGTCAGAAGGCTGAGCGCCTCGGCTGCGCTTAGCCACTCATTTGGATCGAAGAGTTCGTCGCTATGGGCGCCGTGGGATTCAACTTCGCTTGCCATTTGCCGACCGCACCACCGGGGGGCCGGTATCGCAAGTGTCTTGTCGAGATCAGCCCTGCCGCTTGAACGGCAGCACCTTCCCGCCCTCGCGCAGCTGGTCGAGATGGTTGCTCCACCACTTGGCCATTTTTACGCGCTCATCCCAGTGCGCCCCCCGGTGGTAGGCGGCGCGGACGCTGTCACTGTCGCCATGGGCCAAGGCGCGCTCGATAGCGTCCGGGTTCCACTTCCCAGACTCGTTCAGAAGCGTGCTGGCCATCGACCGAAAGCCGTGCGCGGTCATCTCATCGACGCCATAGCCCATGCGGCGCAGAGCCGCGTTCAGGGTGTTCTCCGACATGGGACGCAGGGGCGTGCGCACCGAGGGGAAGACATAGCGGCCTCCACCCGTCAGTTCCTCGACCGCCTTCAGGATCGCCACGGACTGAGCCGAGAGGGGGACGGCATGTTCGCGGTTCATCTTCATGCGGCTGCCAGGGATACGCCACACCGCGCCGGCGAGATCGATCTCGCTCCATTCCGCCATTCGAAGCTCCCCAGGGCGGACGAAGACATGGGGCGCAAGCTGCAAAGCCCACTTCGTGGTGGGCAGGCCATCAAAGCCATCTATGGCGCGGAGAAGGCCGCCTACCCCCTCTGGGTCGAGGATCGCGGCATGGTGCTTCACCTTCGGCGAGATCAGCGCGCCTTGGAGATCAGCGGCAATGTTGCGGCTGGCGCGGGTAGTCGCCACGGCATAACGGAAGACGCGGCCCGAAAAGGCCAGCAGGCGATTGGCGGTCTCATGTCGGCCGGATAGCTCCACCTTCTTCAGCACCGCCAGCAACTCGTACGGCTCGATCTCGGCAATAGGGCGCGATCCAAGGGCCGGCTCCAGCTGCGCCAGGAGCCACTTGGCCTTGTCAGTGGTGATGGCCTTCAGCCCTTCCCGCGACCGCTTGTCGATCAGCTCATCAGCGATGGCCTTGAAGGTATTGGCCGCACCAACTGAGGCGGCGATGGCCGCGCGCTTCTTTTCGAAAGAGGGATTGAACCCGGCGGCGACCATCTTTCGCGCCTCTCCCCGGCGCTCGCGCGCGTCCTTCAGCCCAACATCGGGATAGCGGCCAAGCGCCAGCGCCTGCTCCTTTCCCAAATGCCGATACTTCAGCCGCCACAGCTTGCCGCCAGACGGGTTCACCAGCAGGAACAGGCCACCACCGTCGAACAGCTTGTAAGCCTTGGCGGCGGGCTTGGCGGCGCGGATCGCGGCGTCTGAGAGGGCCATCTGGGGGTATCTCCGAACATCCCATCCGAGGGATACCCCCACTCATACCCCCAGCTTCGCCCGATCAGAGGCGAACATAGGCGCTCAGCGGCGGCCCTCATTCGCCTCAATATACCTGATTTCTATGGAGTTTCCCACTCAACCACGAACCTGTGCGAACAGGCCGGTGGTGCCCCCGGTCGGACTCGAACCGACACACCTTGCGGTACCGCATTTTGAGTGCGGCGCGTCTACCAATTCCACCACAGGGGCCACAGCTGCTGGTTACACCGGGTCACGGGCCTCGCGCAATCCGCGCTCAAGGCATGCCACGCGGGGAGTCTCAATTGCGCCGATAGGCCAGCAGGTCGAGAGCCGGACCGGCCTTCAACCTTCGCCCTAGGCCGCACCCATGTCCGGTGAGACATCCGCCGCGAGCATGGCCGCACCCCTGTCGGTGAGATTTGCAAAGAAGCGCTCGAAGGCCCGGCCCTTGAAGGATTCTCTCGAACGCGCCCGCTGACTGAGGCTGAGCAGCAGGAAGCGTTTGAGCGTCTCTGCACGATCGGCCAGGACCGTCTCGCATCCTGTTGCCCCTTTCGGAGCTACTGCCGGGCCATTTCCATGCGAGCCTGGGCCGCGTTTTCAGCGCTCGCGCGGCTGCCGAGTTCGATATCGACCTGGTGAAGGGCGCCGCTGAAGGGGAAGGGACCGTCGTAGCGGTCGGACACCTGCAATCCGTGGTCCTGGCCGACGCTCGCGCCGACAGAGCTCATCATCGTCATCATGAGCGGCAGTTCGACCTGGCCGCAGGCTTCGCCATCGATGGCGAGCGTCAGCACGCCTGTGGGGCCTTTGACCCGGCGAAGATGCACCGACAGGACCGCCGGGCCTGCCGGGACCTCACGCTGGGACTCAACGATCGTATGCTCTCCGAAGGCGTTGTAGTCCACGACCAGACGCCGACCCTGTACAAAGATGCTCATGCCGGAGTTCGCATTTCCTGTGGCGTAGAGCACGCCCTCGTCGTCGGCGGCGCGTGTGACTGACGCCGCCAGGTCCCAGGCCATACCGCCGGGACTCGGCGTCGCAGCGACTGGCAGCGGGGTCATCGGCGGCCGGTAGAGGTAGCGCCGGTCCTTGCGGTGAACGGAGCGGTCGTTCGGCTGCGGCCGGAACAGCTCTATGGTCCGGTCGTCCAGGGGCAACACGCCGTGACGCTCCGCCTCCTGCCACCATAGCGCCACGATCTGGGCGAGGCGCTCGGGCTCCGTCTCGGCCAAGTCGTTACATTCGGACGCGTCAACCTCGAGGTCGTAGAGCTCCCAGCGATCATCATCGAAGGGGGCGCCCTTCTGGTGGCGCGCGACAGCTTTCCACCAGCGCCCGTCGAGTTCCGCGACCAGCGCCCGCGACCCCGCCATCTCGAAGTACTGCAGGCGATTGGACGCAGGCGCGTCGGGCGCGTCGAGTACGTGCGCGAATGAATGGCCGGTCACCGGCAGCTGCGGCCGGCCTTGAAAAATGTCCGGCGGCGTCACGCCGAGCAGCTCATAGAGGGTCGGGACGATGTCGGCCACGTTGACGAACTGCCGCCGCAGCCCGCCGCACTGCGCGTCGTCGATACCGGCGGGCCAATGCACGATCATGGGGACGTGGACGCCGCCCTCGTGGGTGTTCTGCTTGTACCATTTAAACGGTGAGTTGCCGCACTGCGCCCAGCCCCAGGGATAGTTCGTGTGGCTGTGCGGGCCGCCGATTTCATCCAGGCGTTTCACCGCCTCATCAGGCGACTCCAGGATCCCGTTGAAGAACTTCATTTCGTGCAGCACGCCGAGCGGCCCGCCTTCCTGGGAGGCGCCATTGTCGGTGAGCACCAGGAGGATCGTGTTCTCCAGTTCGCCCATGCCGCGCAGGCCTTCGACGAGACGGCCAATCTGGGCATCGGTGTGATCAAGGAAGGCTGCAAAGGCCTCCTGCAGGCGGCAGGCGAGAGCCCGCTCATTCTCCGAGAGCTCTTCCCAGGGCTTCACGCCGGGATTGCGCGGCGCGAGCTGCGTTCCGGGCGGGACCACGCCGAGTTCGAGTTGGCGCTCGTACCAGCGCTGTCGGATGACGTCCCAGCCCTCGTCGTAGCGGCCACGGTACTTGTCGAGCCAGGCCTGCGGCGCCTGGTGCGGGGCGTGCGTGGCGCCGAAGGGCAGATAGGCGAAGAAAGGCCGGTCAGGACGGACGCAGCGGGCGTCGTTGATCATCGTGAGGAGCTGATCCACCAGGTCCTCGCTGAGGTGATAGCCCTCGTCGGCCGTCGCCGGCGCGGGGACATGGTGGTTGTCGATCACCAGTTCAGGAGTGAACTGATCCGTCTCGCCCTCAAGGAAGCCATAGAAGCGGTCGAAGCCACGCCCGAGGGGCCACTGGTCGAACGGGCCCGCGGCCGAGTTCTCCTGGGTGGGCGCGAGATGCCACTTCCCGGTGCAGAAGGTCACATAGCCCTGGGCTTTGAGCACCTCAGCGACCGTGGCCGCGTTGTTGGAGATGTGGCCGAGCTGGTGCGGGAAGCCGGTGCGGAAGTTCGAAACGTGGCGCATGCCGACGGCATGCTGGGCCCGGCCCGTGAGCAGCGAGGCCCGCGTCGGCGAGCACAGCGGGGTGACGTGGAAATTGGTGAACCTGAGGCCGTTCGCCGCAAGCGCGTCGATATTCGGCGTCTCAATGTCCGAGCCGTAGCAGCCGAACTGCGCGAAACCCGTGTCGTCGAGCAACACGACGATGACGTTGGGCGCTGACTCACCGGGGTGCGGACGCTCCTGGAAGTGAGGTTCGGAATCCTCGAGCGTACGGCCGATCTTTCCCTCGAAGCCCGGCACGGCAGTCGGACTGGTCATGCGCAATCCCCCACTGGGTAGGTCTAGAACCTATGTTTTGGCATTCTGCGTGCCAGCTTAATGAGCGCCATCGGACCGGGCAACGATATTCGTTCGCGGAATGACGGCGGCTCGGATCTTCCAGCTAACCGCGGCATGCTGGCCTGCCCCGTCGGCCCTGGGGTGAGACAATCTGCCCGAGCACGTCGAAGCAAAGCCGCCTCAACCAGCGGGTCGCGGCCGTAATCGAAAAGCAGGGGGCTTGCGCCTGGGCGACCTGGGTCGTAACTGATAATCGTTCTCATCGACACAGGCTCGCAGTTGCGCGAAGCGCCGTCGCCCGCCCTTCCCACCGGGACCCTGCCATGGACGACTCCTATCCCCATCCGACATCAGCCCCTGCCCAGGCGCTCGCGCCCGGCGAGGTGCGGCTGAGCCAGGCGCGGGTTGGGGATCGCGGGATCATCGGCGCGGTCGGCGCCCCGGACGCCCAGGGGCGGGGCGGGTTGGACGCTCATGAACTGGAGCGTCGTCTGCTGGAGCTCGGCTTCGTCGAGGGCGCCGCGCTTGAGGTGATCCATGAAGGCGCCATCGGCCATGATCCCATCGCCGTGCGCCTGGACGACATGCGGGTGGCCCTGCGCCGCAAGGACGCCGTCGACATTGTCCTTCGCCTCACCCCGGAGGCGGCCCAGTGAGCACCGCGACCGCCCGCATCGCCCTGGTCGGCAATCCCAATTCCGGCAAGACCGCCCTGTTCAACGCCCTGACCGGCAGCCACCAGAAGGTGGCCAACTATGCCGGCGTGACGGTGGAGAAGAAGGAAGGGACCATCACCACCGCCAGCGGCCGAACCGTCTCGGTGCTGGACCTGCCCGGCACCTATTCCCTGCGCGCCCGCAGCCCGGACGAGGCCGTGACCCGCGACGCGATCCTTGGCCAGCTGAAGGGGGAGACCCCGCCCGACGTGGTGGTCTGCGTGGCCGACGCCACCAATCTGCGCCTGGTGCTGCGCCTGATCCTTGAACTGCGTCAGGTGGGCCGGCCCATGGTGCTGGCGCTCAACATGTTCGACATCGCCCAGCGCCAGGGCCTGCGCATCGACCTGGAGGGGCTGGCCCGCGACATCGGCGCGCCGATCGTCACCACCGTGGCCACCCGCAGGCGCGGCATTGAGGACCTGGTCGCCCAGATCGAAGCCAAGGTCGAGGCCCTCGCCAGCGCCGGCGCCCTGGAGGCGGCCAACACCTGGCATGAACCGACGCCCGCGGAAATCCGCCAGGCCCATGCCGAAGCCCAGCGGATCATGAAGGCCCATGTCCGGCCGGCCGAACGCCCCGACACCCTGACCGGCAAGATCGACGGGGTGCTGCTGCATCCGGTCGCGGGGCTGGCCATTCTGCTGTCTCTGCTGTTTGTCATGTTCCAGGCGGTGTTCGCCTGGGCCGGGCCGCTGATGGACGGGATCGAGGGCGGCATCGGCGCCCTGGGCGGCCTGGTGGCCACGGTCCTGCCGGACGGGCTGCTGCAGAGCCTGATCGTCGATGGCCTGATCGCCGGCGTCGGCAGCGTGCTGGTCTTCCTGCCGCAGATTCTGATCCTGTTCCTATTCATCATCCTCCTGGAAGACTTCGGCTACATGGCCAGGGCCGCCTTCCTGATGGACAGGATCATGGGCGGGGCCGGCCTGCACGGCCGGGCCTTCATTCCCCTGCTGTCGTCCTTCGCCTGCGCCATCCCCGGCGTCATGGCCCCCCGGGTGATCG
>JAHUZY010000379.1 GCA_019264505.1 Phenylobacterium sp.
ATGTCCTAGAAGGCGTTTTCGCCGGTGATGGCGCGGCCCAGGATCAGGGCGTGGACGTCGTGGGCGCCTTCATAGGTGTTGACCGTCTCCAGGTTCGCGGCATGGCGCATCACATGGTACTCGCCGCTGATGCCGTTGCCCCCGTGGATGTCGCGGGCCTCCCGGGCGATGGCCAGGGCCTTGCCGCAGTTGTTGCGCTTCATCAGGCTGATGGCTTCCGGCACCCAGGCGCCTTCATCAATCAGCCGGCCCAGGGCGAGCGCCCCTTCGAAGCCGAGCGCGATCTCGGTCTGCATGTCGGCCAGCTTTTTCTGCACCAGCTGGCGGGCGGCCAGGGGCTTTCCGAACACCTGGCGGCTGGCCACATAATCGCGGCTGGCGTGCAGGCAGAATTCCGCCGCCCCCATGGCGCCCCAGGCGATCCCGTAGCGGGCCTTGTTCAGGCAGGAGAAGGGTCCGCGCAGGCCGCTCACGCCGGGCAGCATCTGGTCCTCGGGCACGAAGACGTCGGAGAGCGCGATCTCGCCGGTGACGGAGGCCCGCAGGGACAGTTTGTTGTTGATCTTCGGCGTGGTCAGACCCTCGGAGCCGCGGTCCACCAGGAAGCCGCGGATCACCCCATCGAGCTTGGCCCAGACCAGGGCCACATCGCTGATCGGGCTGTTGGTGATCCACATCTTGGCGCCGTTCAGCACGAAGCCGCCGTCGACCTTCTTGGCCACGGTGCGCATGGAGGCCGGATCAGAGCCGCCATCGGCCTCGGTCAGACCAAAGCAGCCGATGATGTCGCCCTTGGCCATGCCAGGCAGATAATTCTGCTTCTGGGCTTCGGAGCCGAAGGCGTAGATCGGGTACATGACCAGGGATGACTGCACGCTCATGGCCGAGCGGTAGCCGGAATCGATCGCCTCGACCTCCCGGGCGATCAGACCATAGGCCACGTGATTGACGCCGGCGCCGCCGTATTCCTCGGGAATGGTGGGGCCCAGGAAGCCCAGGGCGCCCATCTCGTGCATGATCTCCCGGTCGAAGCGCTCTTCGGCATAGGCTGAGACCACCCGGGGCAGAAGCTTGTCGCGGCAATAGGCCCTCGCGGCCTCCCAGACCATCCGTTCGTCTTCGGAGAGCCGGGCGGCCAGATCCAGAGGATCTTCCCAGCGAAAGGTCTTCTGAGCCACTCCGGTGTCCAGGGCCATGGCGCGCCTCCTATGATCTGCGGCATTGGTTTGTCTGCTCCGCTTATGGACCCAAACCGCGCCGGCATACAGCCCAGCGGGCGAGCGATGTTCGGGATGGGGGGACGAAAAGAGCGGCTCCGCCCGGGCGGGGGCCGGACGGAGCCAGGGCTTGGCGGGGAGGAACGCCATGCTGATCGCAGGTGGGCGGAGAGGGGACCCGGCCAACTTGCGAGTCATTCTTATAATGTGCGGGGCGGCCCCGCAATGCGAACTATTCGCAAGACTGGCGTGCGAGCCTTAGCCTGCAACCAACGACCTCGACGTGGGTTGAAGTCCCATGGAACCGCAGCCGCGCCACCTGGTCGATCCCGTCGCAGCCCTTGTCTGGATGAGCGTCTTCGCGTTCTTCGTCGGCTTCGGCGGCTATCTCGCCGTCTCGCTCGCCCAGCCGGCGGCGGGCCGCAGCCTGGCATCCGTTGCGCCGAGCGCAGCGGCTTACGCGCCGGCCCGCCTGGCGCCGCCGCAGGACCCCTGGGTCTTCGAAAAGGCCATCTAGAGCATTTTCCGATAAGTGTGACGCGGTTATCGGATCAAAAATGCCCTAGGCTTATGATTCAGAGCCCCTGTTCAGGCCGGGCCAATCACGCCAATCTGACGGCGATGACCGACACCGCGCCCCTCTCTCCTTCGCCCCACCTTGAGGCCGAGCCCGTCGGCGCGGCCCAGATCGCCGCCTTCCTGGCCGCGCGCATGTGCCATGACTTCATCAGCCCGGTCAGCGCCATCGTCTCAGGCCTGGATCTGCTGGAGGATCCCGACGCGCAGGACATGCGTGAGGACGCCATGGGCCTCATCGCCGCCTCCGGACGGAAGCTGGCCGAAATGCTGTCCTTCACCCGGGTCGCCTTCGGCGCCTCGGCCTCGGCGGAGGTGTTCGACCCCCGGGAACTGGAGCGGCTGGCCCAGGGGGTGTTCAGCCATCAGCGCGCCGAGCTGGCCTGGGCCGTGGAGGCCGACCGCCTGGACAAGGCCGCCGCCCGCGCCGTGCTGAATGTCGCCCAGATGGCCGGCGCGGCCCTGCCCCTGGGCGGGGTGGCGAGGCTGCGGGCCGCCCGGGACGGGGACACCACGGTGATCGCCGTCGAGGCCACGGGTCCCAAGGCCCGGCTGCGTCCGGAAGTCGCCGCCGGCCTGCGTGGGGAAGACCTGCCCCTGGGCGCGCTGCATGGCCACTGGGTCCAGGCCTATTATGTCCACCTCTTCGTGAGCGACGCCGGCGGCAAGATTTTTGCTGAGGCGGGCGAGGAGAAGGTGACCTTCGCCGTGACGATCCCAGCCGGCTGAGCCCAAATCGGGCCTTACCCGCCGCCCATCTGGCAAAATCAAACGGCTCCTTAACCAGCAGGCCCGACAACAGAGGGCCTCAGGTTGGGAGTGTTCGGTTGAGGACTTGCCTCATCGTCGATGACAGTCGGGTGATCCGGAAGGTCGCCCGCAGGATCCTGGAGGACCTCGGCTTCGATGTGGCCGAGGCGGCCGACGGGGCTGAAGCCCTGGCCTGGTGTCGCACCACCATGCCCGACGTCGTGCTGCTCGACTGGAACATGCCGGTGATGAACGGCCTGGAATTCCTGCGCGGCCTGCGGATGGAGCCCGGCGGCAAGGCGCCCAAGGTGATCTTCTGCACGGTGGAGAACGAGGTCAGCGCCATCCGCGAGGCTCTGGAGAGCGGCGCGGACGAGTACATCATGAAACCCTTCGACAGTGAGATCGTGGCGGCGAAGTTCGCCCAGGCTGGGCTGGCATGAAGGCCGAAGACCGCGAGCTTGTCGCCCAACTCTGCGCGGCCCGGTCCGGCCAGAAGGTCGACCCGGCCAAGGACTATCTCCTGGAGACCCGCCTGGGTCCGGTGGCCCGGCGCGAGGGTTTCGACAGCATCGCCGAGCTGATGGCGGGCCTGCGGGCAAGGCGGGAGGACCGCCTGATCTGGGGGATCGTGGAGGCCATGGCGGCCGGGGACACAAGCTTCTTCCGGGACAAGGCCGCCTTCGACCACTTCCGCGATGTGCTGGCGCCGGAACTGGTTGCGCGGCGCAAGGACCAGCCGATCCGCATCTGGAGCGCGGCCTGCGGGACGGGCCAGGAAATCCACTCCCTGGCCATGCTGGTCGACGACATGGCGGGCCAGTGGCCGGAGGCCCGGTTCGAACTGTTCGGCTCCGACCTGTCTGAACGGGCCCTGGAGAAGGCCCAGAGCGGACTCTACACCCAGTTTGAAGTCCAGAGGGGGCTGCCGATCCACAGCCTGGTCCGGCATTTCGACAAGGTGGACGAGATGTGGCTGATCTCCCCCCAGATCCGCCAGTCGATCCGCTGGCGGCGTTTGAACCTGATCGGCGACATGTCCAGGGTCCGGGGCTTCGACCTGATCTTCTGCCGCAATGTGATCGCCTCGATGATCGAGCCCGCCCAGCGCCAGGTGGTGGAGAATCTCGCCGCCGCCCTGAATCCGGGCGGCCGGGTGCTGTTCGCCGCTGACGAGGATCCGGTGGCCGGCGATGAGCCTCTGAGCGCCGTGGACGATACGCCTGGTCTCTACGTCCTGCGCGCTGCTGACCGGGCGGCGGCCTGACGCCCCTCAACTGCGGCCACGAAAAACCCCGCCGCGGCGGGGCCGGAGCGGGGCTCGATCGTCAGAGACCAGCCGAGAGGCCAGTCGGTCGTCGGTCTTAGTTCTTGGCGTCTTCAGCGGTGCGCGTGACGGCGTCGCCGGCCGCGCCCACATCCTGGCCAGCGCCGGAAATGGTGTTGCAGGCGGTCACGCCGAGGCTGGCGGTCAGGGCGGCCAGGAGGAAGAGCTTACGCATTTTTGGTCTCCGTTTTGAAAGGGAAGGCGGCGTCGCCAAGCTTAACGGTCAGGCGACCTGCTGGTTCCCTTCTGACGGCGCGGACATCGCAGGATGGGGCGTCGGGAAGACCAGGCGCACGGTGACGCCCCCAGCGGCGTTGCGGACCAGCTCCGAGCGGCCGCGAAGCTGACGGGCGAAGGCGGTCATCAGGGTGCGACCTACACCGGTTCCTGCCAGGGCCTGATCGCTGGCGTCGCCGTCGTCGGCGATCTCCAGAACGGCCTCGTCACCGCCGACCCGGAAGTCGACGCTCAGGGTGCCGC
>JAHUZY010000388.1 GCA_019264505.1 Phenylobacterium sp.
CCACACCCAGGACGAGGGGCTGAAGCTGGTCTATGGCCAGCCCCGGTCGGACAATGTGCTGGTCATGCTGAGCTGCCAGCCTCAGTCGGGCGAGGTCGAAGTGTCCGTGGCGACCTCCAAGGACGACGTCGGCGTCGTCGGACTCGTCTCTCGCGAGGCCCGTCTTGACCTGACGAGCCCCGCCGCGCCGACGCCGATCGAAGGGGTCGGCGTGATCATCGAGACGGCCGGGACCGATGACCCCGCCCTCGACGGCTTCGCCCAGACGGGCGAACTGTCGGTGCGCACCGCCGGGCGTACCCTGCCGGCTGGCGCCCGCGGCGCCGACCAGGCCCTTGTGAGCGGCTTTTTCACCCAGTGCGGCCAACCTATCTGAATGCGATCGGACTGGAGCCCGCCCAAAGGCGAAGCTAAGCTCGCCCCATGATGCGTCCGGCCCTGCTCACCACCCTGCTGCTCTCGATCACCGCGCCCGTCGCCGCCCAGGAAGGCGCCTGGACCTATCGCGCCGACCTGGAGCCTGTGGAACTGAGCTATGTGGCGCCGGGCGGATCTGCTGCGGCCGTGACCTTCACCTGCGAGAAGGACAGTCGTCAGCTCGTCGCGCGGTTCCCGGTCGAGCAGCGGTTGGGGGTTGAGGCGGTCGACGGGCGCTGGCTCGACAATGTTGGGCGCGCCGCTCCGTGGCCGGTCAGCGTCACCCTCGCCTCCGCAGACTCCCGGACCACCATCCCAGGCGTGGCCGACATTGATCCGCAAGGCGGTGGTTCGATGGTCTCGGTGGAGTTCGCCGACCGCGCGCCGGTGGCCGAAGCCTTCCGTCAGACCGGGGTCATCAGCCTTGCGGCCGTGGGCGGCGTAGTGACCCCGTCTCCCGCCCCGCGCAGGTCGGTGCAGACCTTCCTGCGCTACTGCCGCTGATCAGGCCCGCCGTCCGGCGGCGGCGACCACATCGGCCCCCAGGGCCGACAGCGCCGTGCGGACCACGCCCTCGGCGTCGAGGCCCGCCTGGGCGTACATGAGTTCCGGCTTGTCGTGATCCTGGAAGATGTCGGGCAGGGTCAGGGTCCGGACCTTGAGGCCGCGGTCCAGGGCGCCGTGACGGGCCAGGGCCTCGAGCACGAAGGCGCCGAAGCCGCCCATGGCGCCTTCCTCAATAGTGATCAGGGCCTCGTGCTCCCGCGCCAGCCGCAATACCAGGTCGATGTCCAGGGGCTTGGCGAAGCGGGCGTCGGCCACCGTCGCCGATAGGCCCCGGGCGCTGAGCATCTCGGCAGCCTTGAGGCATTCCGGCAGGCGGGTCCCGAAGGACAGCAGCGCGACCGCCGTGCCTTCGCGGATAATCCGGCCCTTGCCGATCTCCAGAGGGCTGGCGATGTCGGGGATGGCGACGCCAGTCCCCTCGCCCCGCGGATAGCGGAAGGCGCTCGGCCGGTCATCGATGACCGCGGCGGTGGCGACCATGCGGGCCAGCTCAGCCTCATCGGCGGCGGCCATCAGCACCATGCCCGGCAGGGCGCCCATGAAGCCCACATCGAAGGAGCCGGCATGGGTGGGGCCATCGGCGCCCACCAGGCCCGCCCGGTCGATGGCGAAGCGCACCGGCAGACCCTGAATGGCAACGTCATGGACCACCTGGTCGTAGCCGCGCTGCAGGAAGGTGGAATAGATGGCCGCGAACGGCTTCATCCCATCGGCGGCGAGACCCGCGGCGAAGGTCACCGCATGCTGCTCGGCGATGCCGACATCATAGGTCCGGTCCGGGAAGGCCTGGCCGAACAGGTCGAGCCCGGTGCCCGAGGGCATGGCCGCGGTGATGGCGCAGATGGTCGGATCCCGCTGCGCCTGCTTGATCAGCTCGGTGGCGAAGACCTTGGTGTAGCTGGGCGCCTTGGCCTGGGCCTTGGCCTGCTGGCCAGTGACCACGTCAAACTTGACCACGGCGTGGTGCTTGTCGGCGGCGCTTTCGGCCGGGGCGTAGCCCTTGCCCTTTTGCGTGACCACATGGACCAGCACCGGACGATCGACGATCTCCCGGGTGTTGCGGAGGACCGCCACCAGGGCCTCCATGTCGTGGCCGTCGATGGGGCCGACATAGTAAAAGCCCAGCTCTTCGAAGAGCGTGCCGCCGGTGACCATGCCGCGGGCATATTCCTCGGCCTTGCGGGCGGCTTCCTGGATCGGCCGCGGAAAGGCCTTGGCCACCGACTTGCCGAGATTGCGCAGGGACTGATAGCCGCCGCCGGACACCAGGCGAGCCATATAGGCGCTCATCCCGCCCACGGGCGGGGCGATGGACATGTCGTTGTCGTTGAGGACGACGGTCAGCTGCTTGGTGGTCTCGGCCGCATTGTTCATGGCCTCATAGGCCATGCCGGCGCTCATGGAGCCGTCGCCGATGACGGCCACCACGCGATTGTCGCGGCCGGCCTGGTCGCGGGCCGCGCAGAAGCCGAGCGCCGCGGAAATCGAGGTCGAGGCGTGGGCCGCGCCGAACGGGTCGTATTCGCTCTCAGCGCGCTTGGTGAAGCCTGACAGACCGCCGCCCTGGCGCAGGGTGCGGATGCGGTCGCGCCGCCCGGTCAGGATCTTGTGCGGATAGGCCTGGTGGCCGACGTCCCAGATCAGGATGTCCTTGGGCGTCTCGTAGACGTGATGAAGGGCGACGGTGAGCTCCACCACGCCCAGGCCCGCGCCGAGATGCCCGCCGGTTTGGGAGACGGCGTCGATCGTCTCGCTGCGGAGTTCGTCAGCCAGGGTCTGAAGCTGCGTGACCGTGAAGCCGCGCGTGTCGGCGGGCGCGGAAACCTGGTCCAGGAGAGGCGTTTTCGGCGGCATGAAGTGGGCAAACAACTGATGCGGCGGCTAGTTGCGGCGCTGTAACACGAAATCGACGCTCGCCCGCAGGAAATCAGCCGGCGGGCCGAAGGGGTCGAGGTGCGACTTGGTCTGTTCGATCAGCAGGTTCAGTCGCTCCCGCGCCGCCTGCGCGCCCAGCAGGGTGACATAGTTGGCCTTGCCCCGGGCGGCGTCCTTGCCCACCCGCTTGCCCATCAGGTCGGGGTCGCCCTCGGCGTCCAGCAGATCATCGACGATCTGATAGGCCAGCCCCAGGTCCTGGGCGAAGGCCATCAGGGCCGGCCGGCGAGCATCGCCGGACTGGGCCATGACCAGGGGC
>JAHUZY010000110.1 GCA_019264505.1 Phenylobacterium sp.
CTGCAGATCCGCCTGGCGCCGCGCGACCTGATCACGGTCTCGGACGCCCGGACCGCCTCTTTCACCTGACGCAACGGCGCCGAAGCAAAGGCTTTGGCGACGTAGCGTCAACGGGCGTAGGTTACCGACGTTCACTCGTCATCCCGGAGGGCAGATGGGTACGACGGCGACCACTTCGGCGGTGCTGGCGCGGCGACGCAGCTATCATGTGGGCAATGTCCGCTCGCAGCTGTCGTCTGCGGCCAGCGCGCTCCTGGAGACAGAAGGCGCCTCGGCGCTCAGCCTGCGGGCGATCGCCCGGCGGACCGGCGTCGCCCTGGGCACGGTCTATTACCACTATGCCGACAAGCACGCCCTCCTGGCCGGTCTGGCGGCTGAAGGGTTCCGTGATCTCGCCGCGCAGCTGCGGGCCGCCACCGACGGCCGGGGTGAGGTCAGCGGAATTCGAGCCGCCGGTATGGCCTATCTCGGCTTTGTCCGGGCGCGCCCGGCCCTCTATGGCCTGATGTACGAAATGCGCGATGTCGGGCGCCGGGAAGAGGTGGAAGAGGCGGAAACCGCCGCCTTCGCCGAGATGATCCGCGCCGCTGGAGAAGACTTCAAATCCACCGCCCAGCCGGAGGCGATCCGGCAGGTCGCCCAGGCGATCTGGGCCTGCGCCCGGGGAATCGCCGCCCTGGCCCTGGCCCGCGGCGGCCCTGGTCGGCTGGACAGCGAGACGGTGCGCGAGGCGGTTCTGGGCCTGGAAACCCTGGTCTCCCGACCCTGAATTCGCCTGTGACGGGCGCTGGCGCCCCCTAATGAATTTTCACCTATCCGAACAGTGTTCGACTGTTCCAGCTTGACCCTTATCAACTTCGCACGACGGGCCAATCAAGAGCCTGCGGCGGCTGGGAGGAAAACAATGACCAACATCCTGCGCTTGCGCAGCCTATTCATCATGGGCGCCTCTACCGCGGCCATCGCCGCAGCGACGCCAGCCTTGGCCCAGCAGGCCACCATGCTTGAGGAGCTCGTCGTCACCGCCGAGCGCCGCGACCAGAGCCTGCAGGATGTGCCCGTCGCCGTGACGGCCTACACCAGCGAGCGGCGCGATCTTCTAGGGATCGCCACGGTCGAGGACCTGGCGCGCTCGTCGCCCAGCGTGGCCTACACCAACAATGACCGCCTCTCGATCCGGGGCTTCGGTCGCCTGACCAACGCCATCGGCACCGACCCGTCGGTGGCCCTCTATTCCGACGGCATCTTCTCCAACTCGATGGCGGACTCCTCGACCCCGTCCCTGTTCATCGAGCGGACCGAAATCCTGCGCGGCCCCCAGGGCACCCTGTATGGCCGTAACTCGGTCGGCGGCGCCCTTAACATCATCGGCAAGCGGCCGGCCTACGAGTTCGAAGGCGAATTCCGCGGCGCGGTGGGCAACTACGGCACCTGGCAGACCGACCTGCTGATGAGCGGCCCGGTGACCGAGGGCCTCCGCGTCCTGGTCGGCGGCTCCCTGCAGCGCCGGGAAGAGGGCTTCATCGAAAACGTCGGCCCGGCCGGCGACACCAGCGCGGTCAAGCGGTGGATGTTCGAGGCGCAGGTCGAGGCCGACCTGGGCGAGAACATCGTGGCGCGCCTGCGCTACACCAAGTTCGACTGGGACGACTCCTACGGCGTCGGCAACGTGCATGAGGCGGTGATCTCGCCCTATGACACCACCTCGATCACGGGTCTCGGCAACTCGGCCCTCTACTACAACCCGACCTTCGGGTTCGCTGGGATCAATCCGAGCACGGCCGACGAGTTCAAGATCAACACCAACCAGACCAACGAGGGCAAGCTCAGCGACCACAATCGCCTGCACTTCGACCTGACCTGGGATCTGGGCGGCGCGACCCTGAAGTACCTCGCCGGCTATCAGGAGTATGTCTACAACACCAACGGCGACGAGGACCGCTCGGCCCGGACCGGTAACTACAGCATCCCGGCCGCGACGCCGTTTGGCGCATATACGGCGACCAATATCTCGCCGAACCAGCGCTTCTTCTATGAAGAAGATCAGAAGTGGTGGTCGAACGAGATCAACCTGTCGTCCAACTCCGATGGCCCGCTGCAGTGGATCACCGGCCTTTACCAGTATCACCAGAACTACTCGCAGCCCCAGGGCCTGCGGGTCCTCGGCGATCCGGCGATGCTGGCCCCGCTGAACCTGGCGACCGGCGGCGCGGCCCCCCCGAACCCGAATGGCAACTATCTGTTCGTCGACGGGACGCTTGAGGTCGACTCCTACGCCGTGTTCGGCCAGGTCGACTACGATCTGAACGAGCAGTGGACCCTGACGGCCGGCCTGCGCTGGTCCAAGGACGAGAAGACCGGCACCGACTTCGCCCGATACGTCTCGCGGACCAACACCACCACGACGGTTCTGGCCGCTGGGCCGGCCGGCAACGGGGTTGGCGGCGTTCCGGCCGCGATCGGTCAGGGCATCGCTGTGGACTTCACCACCTTCGTCGTCTGCGGCGGTCCGACCATCGCCACCTGCCTGGCCAATCCGCTCTATCGCAACCTGCGGGCGGCGCCCGGCGGTGGTCTGGAGCGGGATCTGAACGCCGAATACGACGCCTTCACCGGCACCCTCGGCGTGCAGTGGCAGCCCGACGTCGACACCAACGCCTACCTTCGCTACAGCCGCGGCTACAAGTCCGGCGGGTGGCTGGCCTCCAACGGCCTGACGCCCTTCCCCTATGCCGACGCCGAGTACGTGGACAACTACGAGCTGGGTCTGAAGAAGACCTGGGGCGGGGTGTTCCAGCTCAACACGGCCCTGTTCTACGCCGACTATCAGGGTTTCCAGGCCCCGCTCACCGTGGTTCTGAACTCCACCACGGGGTCGACGGGCACCCAGTTCCTCAATCTGGAGGCCCGCAACTGGGGTCTCGAGGTCGAAGGTCAGTGGGCGCCGATCCAGGGCCTGCAGCTGTTCGGCAGCTACGCCTATATCAACGCCGAGATCACCGAAGGCTGCTGCTACGTGGACACCAATGATCCGCGGGCGCTCCAGCCCAACGCCCGCCCGGTGGGCGCGGCGCTGGCCAATGGCAGCCGCAATCAGAGCCTGGTGGGCAGCCGTCTTCCCATGACCCCGGAACACAAGGTCAATGTGGGCGGCAACTACACCATGGACTTCACCGCCGGCAGCCTGACGCTGGGGGCGACCTACACCTATACGGACGACATGCAGACCGGCGTGTTCGGCTCGCCGCGTTACACCGCGCCGTCGAACGAGATCGTCGACCTGCGGGCCCTCTGGAAGGATGTCGAGGATCGCTTCACGATCATCGGCTACGTGAAGAACGCCACGGACGAGGTCGCCTATCAGAGCTCGACCCCGAGCTCGGTGACGGGCATCGGCACCTTCCGTCAGACGGTGAAGCTGAACTTCCCCCGCACCTTCGGGGTGGAGCTGCAGTACCGCTTCTAAGCCCGTCGGGTTTGGGATCAGAGATGGGGCGGCGCGGGTTTCCTGCGTCGCCCTTTTTCTTATCGGCCCCCTCCGGGGCGGGAGGCGCCCCTTAAGCGGCCGGCATAGTCCACTTGGATCATGCGCCCCCCGACCGACCCGTGGTGGAGCAGGTGCGACAGTTTCGCACACGCTTTTCACAGGGGTTCTTCATCATGCGATTGATCGCAGCCGGTCTCTTCACCTCCATCGTCCTGGCGGTCTCGGCGCCGG
>JAHUZY010000142.1 GCA_019264505.1 Phenylobacterium sp.
CAACATCATCTGGGCCGGGTTGATCCATCGGGCGATGCCGCAGGCGCGGATCGTCGGCCTTCGTCGGCATCCGATGGACGCCTGTATGGAGACCTACCGGCGGCTGCTCCCCACGGACCCGTGGTTCGACTACGCCTACGATCTGACGCACACGGCCGCCTACTACGCCGGCTTCGAGCGCCTGATGGCCCACTGGCGCCAGGTTCTGCCCGCTGACCGGTTCACCGAGGTGGCCTTGGAGGATCTGGTCGCCGACCCGGAAGGCGAAACCCGCCGCCTGCTGGACTTCTGCGGCCTGGATTTTGATCCGAACTGTCTGGCGCAGGGTTCGGCTGCCGCGCCAGGAGGGTCCGCGCTGATGGCGACCCACGCCAACTCCATCGGGCGATGGCGCAGCTACGGCCCGGGCCTCGCGCCTCTGCGTGAAGCGCTGGAGTCCGCTGGCGTCAGACTTTAGGGCGCGGCGTCGTCAGGGCCGCTCGCCAGGGCCCAGGGCGGCGACCTGGGCGGCGTTCAGCTTGCGCACCTCCTGCACCAGGCACGGAGTCGAGCCGATGGGCGAGGCCACCCGCACATCCAGATCCATCCGGTCGCAGACCGTGTCGGAGCCACCGGACGGGATCAGCACCAGGGGGTCAGAGGCGGCGGTGTTCAGGCAGCCATTGCGCATGGTGACGCGGAACACATCCTTCGGCCCGACGCTGGTGCGGAACAGGACCGTGTTGCGGTCGATGATCTTCTGGCCGCGAATGCCGCTGACGCGGAAGCAGGCGCGACCGGGCTCAGCGGCGTTGGCGGCCATGGCCGGCGAGGATGGTCCGCCGGCCGGCGGCGCGGCGGCGCATCCGGCGAGGGTGAGCGCGCCCAGGGCGGCGGCCGCGGTGGCGTAGTTGAGCATTGTTGTTCCTCCTTCAGCCGACAACGTGGCGGCTGGTCCCGACGTTCCGGGTCCACCCTTATCTGACGGCGCCATTGGGGCTGAAGCTGGGCCTTGCACGGCCCTTGGCGGCGTCGCCCAGGAGGGCTAGTGTCGAGGCATCCTCGGGGGGCCGCGCATGAGCGGCTGAGAGGCGGGTGAGCCCGCGACCCGTAGAACCTGATCCGGGTCATGCCGGCGAAGGGAAGGGAGAGCGCCATGGCGCGGGTCTTGGACTCGACACGACTGACCGCCCGAATTCTCGGGCCGTTCCTGGCCGTGGCCGGCGCGGCCGCCGTCCTGCGTCGTGACGACCTCCTGTCGCTCATCGAAGGATTTCAGGCCGATCCGGCCCTGACCTTCGTCACCGGCATGCTGCTGGTCCTCGCGGGACTGGCCCTGATGGCGGTCCATCAGCGCTGGCGCACCCCGGCCGAGATCGCGCTCAGCCTCACCATCTGGCTCCTCACCCTGCGCGGCGTCTTCCTGCTGTTCGCGCCGGGCGTGCTGTTTGACCTCGCCGACAATGTCATCGCCAGGACACCCCTGGTGGTGGCCGCAGGCCTCGCCGCCGTGGGCGTCGGGGTCTGGCTGACCCTGGTGGGATACCGCCAGGCCGCCGCCTGAATCTCATTTCGACATCCTCACAGAGATCCTCCATGAACAAGCCGCTGACCCCCAGTCTCGACGCCGACGCCATCCCGACCGGGGAGCGTCCCGGCTCGAAGAAGGTCTATGAGGCCGGACGGCTCTGGCCGGACATCCGAGTGCCCTTCCGCGAGGTGGCGGTGCATGAGAGCGCCGGGGAGCCGCCGGTGACCCTGTATGATCCGTCAGGCCCCTATACCGACCCCGCCGCCAGCATCGACATCGACAAGGGTCTGCCCCGCACCCGCGAGCCCTGGGTGGTGTCCCGCGGCGATGTGGAGATCGTCGCCGAGCCGCGGAACGTGAAGCCCGAGGACAATGGCTTCGCCCGCGGCGCCCATCTGGCGCCGGAGTTCAGCCAGCCTCGCCGGATCTACCGCGCCCGTCCCGGCGTCAGCGTCACCCAGATGGACTATGCCCGCCGCGGCATCGTCACGCCGGAGATGGAATATGTGGCCATCCGCGAGAACCTGCGCCGCAAGGAGGGCGAGGCCTTCATCCGCGACGGCGAGGATTTCGGCGCCTCCATTCCCGACCTGGTGACACCTGAGTTTGTCCGCGACGAGGTCGCCCGCGGCCGGGCCATCATCCCGGCCAATATCAACCATACCGAGCTGGAGCCCATGGCGATCGGCCGGAACTTCCTGGTCAAGATCAACGCAAATATCGGCAATTCCGCGGTGCTCTCCACCGTCGCCGACGAGGTGGACAAGATGGTCTGGGCCATCCGCTGGGGCGCCGACACGGTCATGGACCTGTCCACCGGCCGCAACATCCACAACATCCGCGACTGGATCATCCGCAACAGCCCCGTGCCCATCGGCACCGTGCCCATCTACCAGGCCCTGGAGAAGGTGAACGGCGTCGCCGAGGACCTGAACTGGGAGGTGTTCCGCGACACCCTGATCGAGCAGGCCGAGCAGGGGGTGGACTATTTCACCATCCATGCGGGCGTGCGCCTGCCCTATGTGCCGCTCACCGCCAACCGGGTGACCGGCATCGTCTCCCGCGGCGGCTCGATCATGGCCAAGTGGTGCCTGGCCCACCACCAGGAGAGCTTCCTCTATGAGCACTTCGAAGACATCTGCGAGATCATGCGGGCCTATGACATCAGTTTCAGCCTGGGCGACGGCCTGCGGCCCGGCTCCATCGCCGACGCCAATGACGCCGCCCAGTTCGCCGAACTGGAGACCCTGGGCGAGCTGACCCAGGTGGCCTGGAAGTACGGCGTTCAGACCATGATCGAAGGGCCGGGCCACGTGCCCATGCACAAGATCAAGGCCAATATGGACAAGCAGCTGGCTGTCTGCGGCGAGGCGCCCTTCTACACGCTCGGCCCGCTCACCACCGACGTGGCGCCGGGCTATGACCACATCACCAGCGCGATCGGCGCGGCCATGATCGGCTGGTTCGGCACCGCCATGCTCTGCTACGTGACGCCCAAGGAGCATCTGGGCCTGCCCGACCGCAAGGACGTGAAGGACGGGGTGATCACCTACAAGATCGCCGCCCACGCCGCCGACCTGGCCAAGGGTCACCCCTCGGCCCGGGCCTGGGACGACGCGCTCTCCCGCGCCCGGTTCGAGTTCCGCTGGGAGGACCAGTTCAACCTGGGCCTCGATCCGGAGACGGCGCGCCTCTATCACGACGAGACCATGCCCAAGGAGGCGCACAAGACGGCGCACTTCTGCTCCATGTGCGGGCCGAAGTTCTGCTCGATGAAGATCAGCCAGGACATCCGCGAGGCCGCCCGCGGCCAGAACGATGCGGCTGACAAGGGCATGGCCGAGATGAGCGAGAAGTTCCGCGCCACTGGCGGCGAGGTCTATGTGCCCACCAAGAGCTGAGGCTTCAGCCCTTCAGGACGGCGCTGAGCGTGCCGTCCGACTCCAGGACCACGAAGGCGGCGTCGGACAGCTCGGCGCCGCCCGAGGTGCGGATGGCCGCCCGAAGCTCCTCCTGCGTCACCCGCTGCTGACGCAGGGCGCCGGGCAGGGGCTGGCCGTCCTTCAACAGCAGGCTTGGCTCGGACTTGACCAGCCGGTCTACCGCCCCGATCCGCACCGACAGGAAGGTGACGGCATATTGCAGCCCGACCAGCAGGGCCAGGGCCGCCACCCCTTCGGCCAGGGCCAGGTCCTTGGACGTCAGAATGCTGGAAAAGGTCGAGCCGATCGCCACCGTGACCACGAGGTCGAAGGCGTTGAGCTTGGACAGGGTCCGCTTGCCTGAGGCTCGCAACACGATCACCAGGGCGACATAGGCCGCCGTCCCCACCACCAGTATGCGGACGATGGGATCCCAGCCGGTGAACAGGGCGTCAGCGTCCATGGAACTGAGGTGGGATTTTGGTGTGCATGTGAGACCAACACCCTGCCCGCGCAAAGGCTCCCTGGCCCGGCGAGGTCCTGGGACACCCCCAGCCGTCATCCTCGGCCTTGTGCCGAGGATCCCTCGCGATGCTTGCGCCCGCCTCGACGAGGGATGCTCGCCACAGGGGCGTGCATGACGGTGGTGGAGACGGGGACGGGGGTGCACGGTTCACGGCTTGACGCCGATCAAGGCGTCGCACTGGCATTGGGCCAAGCTCCCCCCATACAAGGAGCCGACCATGGCGGATGAGGGATCGAATATCGGCGGCCGTCCCCGCCCCCGGCGGGCGATCTGGGGTATGGTCGCGGCGCTGACCGGCCTGGCCCTGGTGAGCGCCATGCTGATGGTGGCCCATGGACGGACGCCTGAGCTCGAAAAGGCGCTGTTCCAGCTGGGTCTTGGGGCGACGACCCTCATCGCCGCCGTGGGCCAGGTCCTGATCCTCGGTGGTCTCGCCCTGCTTTGGAGCGCGCTGCGCCATCGGCGGTGAACTTCTGGCCCCGCCATTGACGCGGGGCCTGCAAGGGGAAAGGCTCGCCCCTTCCACAGTTCAGGGGCCGCCCATGGTTTTGCGTTCAGTCGTCGTCGGAGCAGGCCTCGCCCTGCTCATGGCCAGCGGGGCTTTGGCCCAGGTCGAACGTCGAGAGATCGGCCAGCTGGTCTATGAGGGCGTGCCGGCCGCGCCCGATGGCCTGCAGGCGGCCATATCTCCCTATTACGAGGTGCGTTCGGCTGAGTTGAAGGACTGGCTGGCCGACGGCTCCATGCTGATCTCCACCCGGTTCGGCGAGACGACGCAGATCCACCGGCTGGCGGCGCCCGGGGCGGCGCGGACCCAGCTCACCTTCTTCGATGAGCCGATCACCGCCGCCAAGACGCAGCCCGGCGCGAGCCGCTTCGCCTATCGGCGGGATGAGGGCGGCTCGGAATATTATCAGGGCTTCCTGCGGGACCTGAATGGCCAGGAGGTGCGGCTCACCGCGCCCGGCACCCGCAACAGTGACTTCGTCTTTTCCAAGGACGGCGCGGTGGTGGTCTGGAGCCAGGTGACCCCCGGCGATCCCAACTATGACATCATGCTGGCCCAGACTTCGGCGCCGGAGACGCGCCGCGTGGTGCTTGAGGGGCAGGGCGCCATGGCGCCGACGGCCATCTCTCCCGATGGCCGGCGCATCCTGATCAGCCGCTACAATTCCATCGCCTTCGTGGAGCTGTTCGTGCTCGACGTGGCGTCCGGTCAGCTGACGCAGGTGGGCCCCGCCGACCGCAACGTCTTCTATGAGGGCGCGGCCTTCGTCGATGGCGGCGCCGGCGTGCTGACCCTGTCGGACGACGGCTCGGAAGTCGCCCGACCGGTGGTGTTTGATCTCGCCACCGGCGCCATGCGCGACCTCGCGCCGGGTTCGCAATGGGGCGCCGAAGCCTTCGACATTTCGCCGGACGGCAAGACTGTCGCCTACATGGTCAATGAGGAGGGTTATTCGAAAGTCCTGCTGCGGGACGTGGCCAGTGGCCGGCTGCTGAAAGGACCCGACCTTCCGAAAGGCGTCCTCACCGCCCTGAAGTTCTCCAAGGACGGCGCCCGGCTGGGCCTCAGCCTGTCCACATCGACGACGTCAGGGGATGTCTGGGATTATGAGCTGGCCAGCGGCCAGCTGACCCGCTGGACCCAGAGCGAGCTGGGCGGCCTGGACGCCGCGAGACTCGTCGAGCCCGTCCTGTTCCGCTACCCGACCTTTGATGACCGCTCGATCCCGGCCTTCATCTATCGGCCGCAGGAGACGAGCGGGAAGCTGCCCGTGGTGATCCAGATCCATGGCGGCCCTGAGGGCCAGGAGCAGCCCAGCTTCAATCCCCGCCGCCAGTCCTGGGTGAACGAACTGGGCGCCGCGGTGATCATCCCCAATGTCCGCGGCTCCACCGGCTACGGAAAGACCTATCTGTCCCTCGACAACGCCGAAAAGCGCGAGGACTCGGTCAAGGACATCGGCGCCCTGCTGGACTGGGTGGCCCA
>JAHUZY010000189.1 GCA_019264505.1 Phenylobacterium sp.
GCGATGAGGCCCGCAGGGCCGGCGCGGCAGGACTGATCACCGCCCTGCGCGCGGCGCTGACGCCCCTGACCGACATGAGCGAGCCAAGTCCAGCCGCCGAGCGGGCCCGCGCCCTGGCGCTGGCCCTGGAAGCCCTGGCCGCCGACAGCACAGGCGTCTCAGGCCGCCTGTGGGGCGGGGCCGGCGGTGAGGCGCTGTCGCAGCTTCTGGCGGGATTGATGGCCGAGGCTGGCGCCCTGCCGCCGGTGACCCCCAAGGGCTTCGCCGACCTGTTGGTGCGGCTGATGGGGGATGAGACCGTTCGGGTCGGCGGCGCCACCCATCCCCGCCTGCGCATCCTGGGCGCCATTGAGGCCCGCCTCGTTCGGGCCGACCGGCTGGTGGTGGCCGGCCTGGAGGAAGGCGTCTGGCCGCAGGGCGCGCCGCTGGATCCCTTCCTGTCACGGCCCATGCGCGAGCGGCTGGGCCTGCCGCCACCGGAACGCCGGGTGGGCCTGGCCGCCCACGACTTCGCCCAGGCCGCCTGCGCCCCCAACGTTGTCCTGCTGCATTCCGAACGTCGGGAGGGCCAGCCGACGGTGAAGTCCCGCTGGCTCTGGCGGCTGGAGACCTTGGCCCGTGGTGCCGACCTCACCCTGCCCGGCCGCCCCGACCTGCTGGACTGGGCCCGCGCCCTGGACGCAGCGCCGGACTATGAGCCGATCGGAAGGCCCGCGCCGCGCCCGCCTGTGGCTGATCGCCCCCACCAATTCGCCGTCACCCGGATCGAGTCCCTGACCCGGGACCCCTACGCCGTCTGGGCCCGGGACATCCTGAAGCTCTACCGCCTGGAGCGGCCGGACGAACCGGTGGAGGCCCGCGCCCGGGGCACGGCCATCCACGAGGCGTTCGAAATCTTCGCCAAGCGTCACCCCAAGGCCCTGCCGCCGGAGCCGGCCCGGGAGTTCGCCGCCCTCTATCTGGAAGCCCTGGTCGCCGCCGGCGCCCCGCCGGAATCCCTGGCCCGCGAGCAGGCGCTCGCCCAGGAAGCGGCGGCCTGGGTCGTCGCCCTGGAGGCCGAACGCCGGGCCGACGGCCGCGACATCCATGTGGAGGCGGGCGGTCAGATCACCGTCCGCGCCGGCGACCGCGACTTCATCCTGACCGCCAAGGCCGACCGCATCGAGACCGGCCCGGATGGCTACGCCCACATCCTCGACTACAAGACCGGCCAGGCGCCCTCGAAGAAGATGGTCGAGACCGGCTTCTCCCCGCAGCTGACCCTGACGGCGGCCATCGTCGCCCGCGGCGGGTTCAAGGGCGTGCCGGCCAGGCCTCCCGGCGATCTGGTCTATCTGCAGGTCACCGGCCGCAAGCCCGCGGGCAAGGTGGAGATCCGCGGGTCGGCGGGGGACGAGAGCCATGACGCCGCCGAACAGGCCCTGGCCGGCGCCCTGCGCCTGCTGGTCCAGTTCGACGACCCCGAGCGGGCCTATCTCTCGCGGACCGCCCCGCAGTTCGTCCATGACTATGCCGGCGACTACGCCCACCTGGCCCGGGTGTTCGAATGGTCCACCAGCGGCGAAGACGGCGAGGGCGAGGCATGAGCCCGGTGATCGTCCTCGATATCGACCCGCAGCGCACGGCGGCTGATCCCGACCTGTCGGCCTTCGTCACGGCCAATGCAGGCTCCGGCAAGACCAAGACCCTGATCGACCGGGTGGCCCGCCTGCTGCTGGCCGGCGCCGCGCCCGCCGCCATCCTGTGTGTCACCTACACCAAGGCCGCCGCCGCCGAGATGCAGCGGCGGCTGTTCGACCTCCTGGGCCAATGGTCGGTGTGCGACGATGCGGCCCTTCGCGCAGCGCTGGCCAAGCTGGAGGGCCGCAGGCCCGACTCCTATGACGCCGCCCGCCTGTCGGCCGCGCGCGCCCTGTTCGCCCAGGCCCTGGAGACCCCGGGCGGGCTGAAGATCCAGACCATCCACGCCTTCTGCGAAAAGCTGCTGCGGCGCTTCCCCCTGGAGGCAGGCATTTCGCCGGGCTTCCGGGTGATGGACGATCCGGCCGCGGCCCTGATCGCCCGGGCCGCCCGCCAGGCCGTGGCCCGCCATGCCCTGACCGGAACCGGCGCGGTGGCCCAGGCCTATGCGCGGCTGTCGGTGAGCCTGGATTTCCGCGCCTTCGAGCAGATGTTCGCCACCTTCGAGGCCCGCCGCGGGGCGCTGGACGCCTTTGTGCATCGCCAGGGCGGACTTGAAGGGGCGCTGGCCTGGATCTGGGACGCCTGCGGCTTCGACGGCGAGGCCGATCCGGAGGCGGTGGCGGCCGCCGCCATGGCCGAGCTCGACCGGGCGCTCTGGCGGGAGGCGGCCGAGGTCCTGGCGCTCGGCGGCAAGACCGACCAGTCCTGTGCCCAGACGCTTTCGGCTGTGGCGGCCGACCCGCACGCCACGCTTGCCGATGCGCTCAGGGCCCTGTTCACCCAAGGGGGCGAGGGCACGCCGGCGACCTGGGTGGCCAAGACCAAGGCCCTGGCCGCCGCCGAGCCCCTGCGCCAGGCCCTGCTGGACGAGCAGGAGCGGCTGGCCACGGCGCGGGATCAGGTGCGCGCCGCCAACATCGCCTGGGACAGCGCCTATGTGCTGGTCCTGGCCCAGGCCTATCTGACGGCCTACGCCCAGGAGAAGGCCGCGGCCGGCGCGCTGGATTTCGGCGACCTGATCGAGAAGACGCGCGCCCTGGTGGCCGAGCGGCCCATGGCCGCCTGGGTGCTCTACAAGCTGGACGGCGGGATCGACCACATCCTGCTGGACGAGGCCCAGGACACCGCCCCGGAACAGTGGGAGATCCTCAGCGCGCTGACCGCCGAATTCTTCGCCGGTGAGGGCCGCGAGCGCCAAGCCCTGCGCAGCCTGTTCGTGGTCGGCGACGAGAAGCAGTCGATCTATTCCTTCCAGGGCGCCGCGCCCGAGCGCCTCCGCCTGGAGACGGAGACCTACCTCGCCCGCATCCGGGACGCCGGCGCCCGGGCCCAAAGCGTGCCGCTGGCCGCCTCCTGGCGCTCGACGGTCGATGTGCTGAGCTTTGTCGATGCGGTGTTTTCCGCGCCGGAAACCCAGGGCGGGGTGCCGCCGGCCCGGGGCGAAGACGCCGTGCGCCACATCCCCATGCGCCGCCACCACCGGGGCTGCGTCGACCTCTGGCCCCTAGAGCGCGAGCCCGAGGGGGAGGAGCGCGAGGCCTGGGACGCGCCGCTGGACGTGGAAGGCCCGGCCAGCGCCAACCGGCGCCTGGCCGAAAATATCGCCTGCGAGATCGAGGACCTGGTGGCCCGCGGCGATGGGGTGTTCGACAAGGACCTGGACGGAGCCGATGGGACTCGCGGCGCCTGGCGGCCGGCCAGCTATGGCGACGTCCTGATCCTGGTGCGGCGGCGCAAGGCTCTGTTCGAGGACATCCTGCGGGCGCTCAAGCGCCGCGGCGTGCCCGTGGCCGGCGCCGACCGGCTGGCCCTGTCGGAACACATCATCTTCGATGATCTGCTGGCGGTGGCCCGCTTCGTGCTCTTTCCGCAGGACGAGCTGAACCTGGCGGCCCTGCTGAAGAGCCCCTTCTGCGGCCTGGACGACGAGGCGCTCTACGCGCTCGCCAAACCCCGCAAGCCCGGCGACCTGTGGAGCGCCCTGCAGGCCCGGGCCGCTGAGCGTCCCGACTGGGGCCACGCCCTGGCCTTTCTCACCGCCGCCCAGGCTGAGGCCCGGACGCGGCGGCCGTTCGAATTCTATGGCCGGCTGATGACCCTGCGGGACGACACCGGCGCCTCCATGCGCCAGAGGATTGTGCGCAGGCTCGGGACCGAGGCCGAGGACGCCCTGGACGAATTCCTGGCCCAGGCCCAGGCCGCCGAACAGCGGGGAATCTGCGACCTGGAGGGCCTGGCCGACGCGCTGGCTGGCCTCAACATCACCGTCAAGCGCGAGATGGAGGCGGCCCGCAACGAGGTCCGCGTCATGACCGCCCACGGCGCCAAGGGGCTGGAGGCGCCCATCGTCTTCCTGCCCGAGACCACCCTGTCGGGGCTGGGCCGCGGCTCGCCCCTGCTGGAGACCGAGGACGGCGGCTTCCTCTGGTGCCCGTCCAAGACGCTAGACTGCGCGGCCTCCACGGCGGCGCGGGACTTGCGCGCCCGCAAGGACGAGGAGGAGGCCTATCGCCTGCTCTATGTGGCGCTGACGCGGGCGCGGGACCGGCTGGTGATCTGCGGCCGGATCGCCGCCAAGGCCAAGGAAGAAAACCTGAAAGGTTGGTGGGCCGCCATCCAGGCCGGCTTCGCCCACGAGGGTGTCGGCCCCCACCTGCGGCCCGCCGCCTGCGGCCAGATCACCGCCCAGCGGTTCGGCGAAGACCCGCAGATCCTGGGCCGGGGCGCCGCAGACGATGAGGCCACCGCCCCCCTGCCCGACTGGGCCCGCGTCGACGCCGCCGCTGATCCCCTGGCCCGCTTCGCCTCGCCGTCGGACCTGGGCGAGGCCGAGGAGATCCTGGCGCCCTCGCCCCTGGCCCGCGTCGGGGGTCTCGGCCGGTTCCGCCGGGGCGAGCTGATCCACCGGCTGTTGCAGATCCTGCCCGACCTGGCCTTGGACGACCGCGAGGCCGCGGCCACAGCCATCCTGGCCCGCGAGCCGGACCTGACCGAGGACCAGCGGGCCGAGATGGCGGGCGCGGCGCTTGCCGTCCTGGCCGATCCCCTCTTCGCCGACGTCTTCTCAGCCGACGGCCGGGCCGAGGTGGCCATCGCCGGCACAGCCGCGGCCCTGCCCAAGGGGCTGCAGATCTCCGGCCGCATCGACCGGCTGGTGGTGCGCGCAGACAAGGTTCTGGTGGCCGACTTCAAGACCAACCGGCCCTCGCCGGCGCGCATCGAGGACGCCGACCCGGCCTATATCCGCCAGATGGCCGTCTATGCCGCCGTGCTCGCCGAGGTCTTCCCCGGCCGGGCCATTGAGGCGGCGCTGGTCTGGACCGATGGGCCGAAGCTGATGGCGGTTCCAGAATTCCTGATGGCCCAGGCCCTGGCTGATCTCCGGTCCAGGAGTTGATCACCCGCCCCAGGGGTCTTAAATCCAGGATCGAGAAGCGGTCGGCGCGCGTTGTCGCCGGACCGCAAAAGGAGCTTCCATGAGCACCGTCACCGTCACCGACGAGTCCTTCGAAAAAGACGTGCTGCAGGCGCAAGGCCCGGTCCTGGTGGACTTCTGGGCCGAGTGGTGCGGCCCCTGCAAGCAGATCGCCCCGGCCCTGGAGCAGATCTCCGATGACCTGGCCGGCCAGGTCACCATCGCCAAGCTGAACATCGAAGACAGCCCCACCACCCCCTCGCGCTACGGCGTCCGCGGCATCCCCACCATGATGCTGTTCAAGGACGGCCAGATGTCGTCCATGAAGGTCGGCGCCATGCCCAAGCAGAAGATCCTCGAATGGCTCTCCGAAGCCGGGGTCCAGCCGGCGGCGTAAGGCGGTTGGGCTGAGGCCTGAGAGAC
>JAHUZY010000243.1 GCA_019264505.1 Phenylobacterium sp.
GCGGGTGAGCGGTAGCCAAATCAGGCCAGGCCGAAGGCGGCGGCCGCGGCCGCAGCGAGCGGATCGATGAAGGCCAGGGCCACCAGAACCACAGGGAAGGTGAACAGGGCGAGCGCCAGGGCGATGGTGCGGGCCTCCACCGGCGGGGCTTCCGTGGCGCCGGCCGAGGCGTCGAACCACATCACCTTGATGAGGCGCAGATAGTAGAAGGCCGCCACCACGCTGCCCACCAAGGCGATGACCGCAACGACCCCAAGGCCTGCGCCGATAGCCGCCTTGAAGACGTAGAACTTCGCCCAGAAGCCCGAGAAGGGCGGCAGGCCGAGGGCCGACAGGGCGAACGCGCTCATGGCGAGCGCAATGCCCGGGCGTTCCTTGAACAGGCCCGCCATGTCCGAGATCGTCTCCATGGGTCGGCCATCCCGCGACAGGGCTGCGAGGCAGGCGAAGAAGCCGGTCACATCGACCATGTAGAGGACCATGAAGACCAGCATGGCCTGCACGCCCGCAGCGTCACCCGAGGCCAGGCCCAGGACCGCGTAACCGATATTGGCGATGGAAGAATAGGCCCACAGGCGCTTCAGGTTGCTCTGCGCCAGACCGGCGAAGGCGCCGACAGCCACCGAGGCGAGCGCGATGATCACCAGGATCTGGCGCCATTGATCGGCTGCGCCGCCGAAGCCTTCGGCCAGGACCCGGGCGAACAGCACCATGGCCGCCATCTTCGGCGCCGCGCCGAAGAAGGCCACGACCGGGGTGGGCGCGCCCTCATAGACGTCCGGCGTCCACATGTGGAACGGGGCCGCCGAAATCTTGAAGGCCAGGCCGCAGATCAGGAAGACCAGGCCAAACAGCACGCCCACATTGGCCCCACCTTCGACCGACTGAGCGATGACGGAGAAGTGGGTGGAGCCGGCGAAGCCATAGATCAGCGAGGCGCCATAGAGCAGCAGGCCCGAGGACAAGGCGCCGAGTACGAAGTACTTCAGGCCGGCTT
Source organism: Phenylobacterium sp. (assembly GCA_019264505.1). GTDB lineage: Bacteria > Pseudomonadota > Alphaproteobacteria > Caulobacterales > Caulobacteraceae > Phenylobacterium. The sequence continues at coordinate 998 of JAHUZY010000243.1, forward strand.
CAGAGGCCTTGGCGTTGTCGCGATGGATGGCGGCCAGGACGTAGAGAGCCAGGGAGTGAAGCTCGACGCCGATATAGAGCGAGATCAGGTCGCCGGCTGAGGCCATCATGCCCATGCCGAGCGCGGCCAGCACGATCAGGATCGGGAACTCGAAATTGTTGATGCCCCGACGCTGGAACCAGGGCTGGCCAAGCGGGATGGCGATGGCGCTGGCGGCATAGATCGCCACCTTGGCGAAGGCCGAGGCCTGGTCGGCGATCAGCCCGCCGGAGAAGCCACGGCCCATGGGACCAAGCACCGCAGCGGCGCCAGCCGCCACCAGCAGGGCCACGGCCGCCAGGCTGAAGACCATGTTGGCGCGGCTCTGGAATGCGCCCCAGACCAGCAGGACAAGGGCGCCCCCGGCCAGGATCAGTTCAGGCAGGGCGAGGCTCAGATCGGTGGAGAAGTTCATCTCAAAAGCCCCCTCACCCGCCGGTCGCGGCGCGGTAGACCGCGACCAGATTGTCGACCGAGGCCTGGGTGATATCGAAAACGGCGGCCGGGTAGATGCCGAGATAGAGGGTGCCGATGATCAGGGGGGCGAAGATCGCCACCTCCCGCCAGTTCAGGTCCTTGATCTCGGCCAGGGCCGGATTGGTGATCTCGCCGAACACGACCCGCCGGTAGAGGCTGAGCGCATAGACGGCCGAGAGAATGACGCCGGTGGCCGCCACGATGGCCGCCCAGGTCGAGGCCTCATAGGCGCCGGCCATGGTCAGGATCTCGCCCACGAACCCCGAGGTGCCCGGCAGGCCCACATTGCCCATGGTGAAGAGCAGGAAGATGGCCGCGTACCAGGGCATCCGGTTCACCAGGCCGCCATAGAAGGCGATCTCGCGGGTGTGCATGCGGTCATAGACGACGCCGACGCAGAGGAAGAGCGCGCCCGAGATCAGGCCGTGGCTGACCATCTGGAAGATGGCGCCTTGTTCGCCCTGGGCGTTGCCCGAGAAGATCCCCAGGGTCACGAAGCCCATATGGGCGACCGAGGAATAGGCGATCAGCTTCTTGATGTCGGTCTGCCGGAAGGCCACCAGCGAGGTGTAGACGATGGCGATCACCGACATGGCGAAGACCAGCGGCGTGAAATAGGCCGAGGCGTCGGGGAACATGGGCAGGGAGAAGCGCATGAACCCGTAGCCGCCCATCTTCAGCAGCACGCCGGCCAGGATGACCGAGCCCGCGGTGGGCGCTTCCACGTGGGCGTCGGGCAGCCAGGTGTGGACCGGCCACATGGGCATCTTCACCGCAAACGAGGCGAAGAAGGCCAGCCACAGCCAGATCTGGATCTCCTGACCGAAGTCATAGGTCATCAGTTCGGGGATCGAGGAGGTGCCGGTGATGCCGATCATGCCGAGCACCGCGGCCAGCATCAGCACCGAACCCAGCAGGGTGTAGAGGAAGAACTTGAAGGCCGCATAGACCCGGTTCTTGCCGCCCCAGACCCCGATGATCAGGAACATCGGCGCCAGGCCGAACTCGAAGAAGAGATAGAAGAGGATCAGGTCCATCGCGCAGAACACGCCGATGACCAGGGTCTCCAGCGCCAGGAAGGCGATCAGGTACTCTTCGATGCGATGCTCGATCGAGCGCCAGGAGGCGGCGATGCAGAGCGGCATCAGGAAGGCCGTCAGCACGACGAACAGGACCGAAATGCCGTCCACGCCCATGCGGTAGTGGAGCCCGCCGAACCAGGCGAAGTCCTCGACAAACTGGAAGTCGGCCGTGGTCCGGTCGAACTGGCCGAGCATGACAAGGGAGAGGGCGAGCGTCACCAGGGTGGTGACGAGCGCAACCCACTTGGCCAGCTCAGCCGATCTGGCGCTGCCAGCCGGCGCAATGAGCCGCAGGGCAAGGATCGCCGCGACGCCCAGGAGCGGCGCATAGGTGATGAGCGAGAGAATGCCAGTCATGACCTATCCCCGCCTCAAGCCTGCCAGAAGAACAGGGCGAAGGTCAGGAGACCCGCCACCCCGAGCAGCATTACGAACGCATAGTGGTAGACGAAGCCCGTCTGCAGCTTGCCGGTCCGCCGGCCGATGGCCGCGGAGACGGCGGCTACGCCGTTGGGGCCCAGGCCATCGATGATCTTCTGGTCGCCGACCTTCCAGAACAGGTCGCCCAGGCCGCGGGCGGCGCGGACGAAGGTGGCGTTGTAGAGCTCGTCGAAGAACCACTTGTTGTAGAGGAAGCTCCAGACCGGACCCTCCTTGGCCGCCATCCGGGCGCCGAGGCCCTCGCGCAGCACATAGATGTAGAAGGCCACGGCCAGGCCCAGCATGGAGGCCACCAGGGGGGCATAGAGCACCCAGTGCGGCACATGGTGGGCGTGTTCAAGCACGTGGTTGGTGGGCGCCGTGAAGATGGCGCCGCGCCAGAACTCGGCCTGATGGTCGCCCACGAAATGCTCGACGAAGACAAAGCCCGCCGCCACCGCGCCGACCGCGAGCAGCAGCAGGGGAACCACCATCACCAGGGGGCTCTCATGAGGCGTGTGGGCGTGATGATGGCCATGATCATGGGCGTCCGGCAGGGGCTCGTCGTGAGTCTCGTGCTGGGCCGGGGCGTGGGCATGGTCGTCATGGGGCTCATGGCCCCACTTGGCGTGACCGTGGAAGGTCATGAAGGCCAGGCGCCAGGAGTAGTAGGCCGTCAGACCAGCCGCCAGGATACCGATGACAAAGGCGAAATAGGCGATGCCGTTTTCTTCACCGGCGGCATAGGCCGCCTCGATGATCGTGTCCTTGGAATAGAAGCCGGCGAAGCCCAGGTGCAGGTCGGGGATGCCGAAGCCGGTGATGGCCAGGGTGCCGATCACCATCACCGCATAGGTGACGGGCAGCAGCTTCCACAGGGCGCCCATCTTCCGCATGTCCTGCTCATGGTGCATGCCGTGGATGACCGAGCCCGCGCCGAGGAACAGCAGGGCCTTGAAGAAGGCGTGGGTGAAGAGGTGGAACATGGCCGCCTGATAGGCGCCGACGCCGGCGGCGAAGAACATGTAGCCGAGCTGCGAACAGGTCGAATAGGCGATGACCCGCTTGATGTCGTTCTGAGCCAGACCCACTGTGGCGGCGAACAGGGCCGTGACCGCGCCCACCAGGGTGACGATCTGCTTGGTCACCGGGGCGTATTCGAACATCGGCGAGAGCAGGCAGACCATATAGACGCCGGCCGTCACCATGGTGGCGGCGTGGATCAGGGCCGAGACCGGGGTCGGGCCTTCCATGGCGTCGGGCAGCCAGGTGTGCAGGAAGAACTGGGCCGACTTGCCCATGGCGCCAACGAACAGCAGGGCGCAGGCGAGGTCGACGGCGTGCCAAGTCTGGCCGGCGAACGACCAGCCGACGGCGGCGAACTCCTGAACCCGCGGGAAGATCTCGGCGAACTCGATGGTGCCGAACATCCAGAAGACGGTGATGATGCCGAGCGCGAAGCCGAAGTCGCCGACGCGGTTGACCACAAAGGCCTTGATGGAGGCGGCGTTGGCCGTGGGCTTCTTGAACCAGAAGCCGATCAGCAGGTAGCTGGCCAGCCCCACCCCTTCCCAGCCGAAGAACAGCTGCATGAAGTCGGCCGCGGTCACCAGAGCCAGCATGGCGAAGGTGAACAGCGACAGATAGGCGAAGAAGCGCGGCCGGGAGTCGTCCTCGGCCATGTAGCCCCACGAATAGACGTGAACGAGAGCCGAGACCGAGGTCACGACGATCAGCATGACGGCCGAAAGCCCATCGATGCGGATCGACCAGGCTGACTGGAAGTCGCCGACATTGATGAAGGGCAACAGGGTCAGGGTGAAGGCTTCCAGCCCGCCCCAGGTCCACTGGATGAACAGGGTCCAGGACAGGACGCAGGCCAGCAGCAGCAGGCCGGTGGTTACGGCTTGCGAGGCGAAATTGCCGATGCGACGGCCAAACAGGCCAGCGATCAGGGCGCCCAGCAGGGGCGCGAAGACCAGGATGATGGCGAGAGACTGAGGGGTCATAGGGTCCGTCAGCCTTTCATCACGGCGGCGTCATCCACAGCGATGCCGCCGCGGTTACGGAAGAAGGTGACGAGGATGGCCAGACCCACGGCCGCTTCGGCGGCGGCCACGGTCAGGACGAACATGGCGAAGATCTGCCCCACCACGTCATGGAGATAGGCGGAAAAGGCGACGAGATTGATGTTCACCGCCAGCAGGATCAGCTCGATCGACATCAGGATGACGATGATGTTCTTGCGGTTCACGAAGATCCCGAAGACCCCGATCGTGAACAGGATGGCGGCGACCGCCAGATAATGACTGAGCCCGATGGTCATTCGCCCATCCCCTCGCCCGGCTTGATCTGAACGGTGCGCATGCCGCTCTGGGCATTGCGCGCCACCTGGTCGGCGATCACCTGACGGCGGACGCCGGGCTTATGGCGCAGGGTCAGGACGATGGCGCCAATCATGGCCACCAGCAGCACCAACCCCGCGGCCTGGAAGAAGTAGACGTAGTCCGTATAGAGCACCCGTCCGATGGTCTCGGTGTTGGACAGACCATCCAGGGCCGACATGGGCTCGCGCGCGCCGCTGGCCGCCCCGCCCCGGGCCACCGCGGTGGCCACGATGATCATCTC
>JAHUZY010000380.1 GCA_019264505.1 Phenylobacterium sp.
CCGGGGCTTTTTCGTGGGCGAAACGGCCACCCGCCGCTCAGGCGATCTTCCGCTCAGGTGATCTGGGCGGCGATCTGCTCGGCCAGGGCCTTGAGTTCGGCGAGATCGGCCATGCCGCCTGCGGCGTGACGGCCCACCGCCACCCCGTCCCAGCGGGGCAGGATGTGGAAGTGGGGATGGAAGACGGTCTGGCCCGCCGCCGTCCCGTTGAACTGGGTGATGACCAGACCGTCGGGCTCAAGGGCCGCGCGCACCGCCCGGGCCACCCGTTGCACCCCCAGGATCAGGGGGGCCAGCACCTGAGGGTCTTCCTCCAGAAGGTTGCGGGCCGTGGAGTGCTTGGGGATCACCAGGGTGTGGCCCTTCACCTGCGGGAAGACATCCATGAAGGACAGGATGTGATCGTCCTCGAACACGCGCGCGCAGGGCGCCTCACCGCGCAGGATCTTGGCGAAAATGTTGTTGGGGTCGTAGGTCCCGTCCAGGCTCATGGCGCGCTCCTTGGTTTCCTGTCCCCTTCCTAGCGGTTTCGCATCCGGGAGGGAATCGCGCCGCCGCCAGCCCTTGCGGCGTAAGGGATTTTTCTCGCCTCCGACAAATTTGGGCCTGTCACCGGTTCGTCGCGCTTCCATCATTGGACCGTCGCCGAGCGCCCCTATCGCAACGCCGATTAGCAATTGCAGCAAAGCTGCAGGGGGATCTCCACATGCACCGCAAGAGCCAACTTCTGCTGGGCGCCGCCCTGGCCGTCCTCGGCCTGGCGACCCAGGCCCAGGCCCAGTCCGCGACGTCCGACACGGTTGTCGACGAACTGATCGTCACCGCCCAGCTGCGCGAGCAGAAGTCCATCGACGTGCCCATCGCGCTCACCGCCTATGGCGCCGGGCGGCTGGATGATCTGGGCGTGCAGGAGTTCGAGGACCTGGCGCTGTTCGTCCCCGGCTTCGAGGTGCAGAACCAGTCCCCCAACAACCCCGGCTTCGTGATGCGCGGCATCACGTCTGACTCCGGCGAGGCCACCAACGAGCCCCGGGTGTCGGTGTTCCAGGACGGCGTGTCGATCTCCAAGTCGCGGGGCTCCTATGTGGAGCTGTTCGATCTGGAGCGCGCTGAAATCTCCAAGGGTCCGCAGTCGACCCTCTATGGCCGCGGCGCCCTGATCGGGGCCGTCAACCTGGTCCAGGCCAAGGCTGACCCGAGCGCCCTGAAGGCCGCCTCCAAGGTCGAGGTGGGCAACTATGGCTACGCCATGGTCGAGGGCATGCTGAACATGCCGGTGAGCGAGACCTTCGCCGTGCGTGTGGCCGCCCGCCTGAAGGCCCGCGACGGGTTCGTGGAGAACCTGCTGGGCGGCAAGGACTTCAACTCTACCGACACCCAGGCCTTCCGCGTCGCCCTCAACTGGGCGCCCAACGACCAGTTCAACGCCGACCTGATCGTCAACTACCAGCAGGACGACCCCAGCGGCACCTCGTTCAAGTCGCTGACCTTCCTGCCCACCGACCCGACCACGGGCGCGGTGATCGGCGACCTGGGGCGCAATTCCGGCGCGGCCCTGTCCAGCGCCTTGGGCTTCCTGGGCGGCAAGGATCTGGGGCTCGACCGCCAGGTCTGGGGCGCGACCCTGCTGGCCGACTATGCGTTCAGCGACAGCCTCAGCCTGAAGTCGATCACCGCCTATCGCGAGTTCGACAGCCTGGAGGTGTTTGATCCGGACGGCTTCTCCCTGCCCCTCTTCGTCTTCGCCGAAGACGCCGTCGGCGAGCAGATCAGCCAGGAGTTCCGCCTGAACTTTGACGACGGCGGCCGACTGACCGCCTTCGCCGGGGTCGGCCTGTTCCACGAGGAAGGCTCCCAGACCGTCCCGCTGCAGTTCAGCGAGAAGATCTACGCCCTCTATTCCACCGGCGCCCTGGCCCCGCCCCGCGGCCTGCCCCTGCCGGTCATCGAGGCTGTGGCGCCGGGGGCGCTGAAGTCCGCCCACCGGGAGACCTACGCCAACTTCGGCGAGACCACCGCCTATGACGTCTTCGCCGACGTCACCTACCAGCTCACCGACACCCTCGAGCTGACCGGCGGCGTCCGTTACACCACCGAGGACAAGACCAGCGGCTATCAGGCCCAGCTGATCAATGGCGGCTCGGTCCTGGCCGGCAGCACGCCAACCGTCGGGCGCGGCCTGTTCGTCCAGCCCACCGCCGGCGGCGCCGTGGAGAGCCGCGACATCTCCGACGATGGCCTCACCTATCGCGTGGTGGCCCGCTATGCCCCCACCGCGACCCTCAGCGCCTATGCCTCTTACGCCAGGGGCCGTCGCCCGAAGGTGCTGAGCGCAGGCTCCCCGACCACGCCCGGCGGTCCCGTGCGGTTCACCGAACTGCCGGCCGAAGAGGTGGACTCCTTCGAGGTGGGCGTGAAGAGCGAGCTGTTCGACCGCGCCCTGTCCCTGGAAGGTTCGATCTACCGCTACGACTACCAGAACTTCCAGACCTCCGTGCTCAACAGCGCCGGCCAGATCGTGGCGGCGAACGCCGGCGAGGCCGACGCCACCGGTTTCGAGGGGCAGTTCACCTGGCGGCCCAGCCCCCGCTTCGAGGCCTTCGGCACCTATGGCTACAGCGACGCCCGGTTCGGCAACGGCCTGTTCAAGGGCAACCAGTTCCGCCTGGCGCCCGACCATGCGGTCTCCCTCGGCTTCCGGGCGGCCATGCCCCTGGCCGGCGGCGATCTGGCCTTCATCCCGGCCTACACCTGGCGCTCGGAGGTCTTCTTCGACAACAACAACGACCGCTCCGACCTGCAGACCCAGGACCGGATCGTCGATGAGGTGCAGAAGGCCTACGGCCTGTTGAACCTGCGGGTGGTCTATCAGCGCGATGACGCCCCCTGGACCCTGGGCGCCTTCGTCACCAACGCCCTGGATCAGGACTATATCAAGGACGCCGGCAACACCGGGGACGCCTTCGGCATCCCCACCTTCATCGCCGGTGAGCCCCGCTACTACGGCGTCTCCTTCGCCGTGAGCTACTAGGTCCGGAAAGGCGCGATCCGTCCCTCAAGGGGCGGGTCGCGTCTCGGGACGCGCTCTACCCCTGGCGGAAGGGGGAGTATTCCTCGGCCAGCCACTCCATCTCGCCATCGACGGCGGCCTTCTCCCGGGCGACGAAGTCCTCGACCGGGCCGCGCAGGGCCGGATCGGCGATGTAGTGGGCCGAATAGACCGGGGTCGGCAGATAGCCCCTGGCGATCTTGTGCTGGCCCTGGGCGCCGGCCTCAACCCGCGACAGACCCCGACCGATGGCCCATTCGATGGCCTGATAGTAGCAA